>JAYSWW010000366.1:0-8693 GCA_043717805.1 Ferruginibacter sp. | reverse complement strand
TTTTTAAAAGTACAAAAAAACAAGGGTAGCCATCAGGCTGATGGCTTATTGTGTAAAAAATGTGACTAAAGATTTAATTTTCAATGAAAATGAAGCAGGTTTTGCAGATTTGATTTATATAATTTAGATACACTTTTATTATACTGTTTTTTCAAAAAAGCAAAACCATCTCAGGAAAGCGACTTAATGAACTTGCCGATCATTGCCCCGCCACTGTACACCTGCATGATATAATTACCCGGAAGGAAAATGGAAGAATTTATCGAAAATGACAATTTTTTTGTTTCTCCTTTGGTAAAATCAAAACGCAACCGGCATGAATATATTTTTTTTCCATCCCGGCTTTGAAAAGTTCCTGATTCCCATGTTGATTTTTGCAAAACATGTCCATCGGGCTTTAACACAACAATGAAAACTTCTCCTGCATTGTTTTGGAAATTGATGTTTTTCAGTGATACTGTCCCAACCAGTTTGTCGGTTTGAAAAGCCTGGAAAGATTCTAATTCTTTGTTATCTGTTACAGTTAAGGCAGTCAGGCTAATATTTTCGATTCCGAATGAATTTGCTGATCCAGTACTCAGATTTACCGGGATCGTAGCATTGATTTTATTATTATCCGGTAACGGTGTATTATTTTTGTTATGATCTGTCACTGCCCTGTTTGATATTTCCGGGATTTCTGTATTTTTTATAACATTGGATTTATTTTCAAAAACAGCCGGCCATGTCTTTGTCTGTGTTGCTCCTTCTCTGTCATCAGACAACTTCCTGAGCACTGCGAATAATCTTTTGTTTTCCCTTTCAACATCACTGTTCTTATCAACCAATTTATCAACTCTTTGTTGTAATTCCTCAGTTTTTTGTTGTGAAATTTTGAGGTCGGCATCTTTGTTTTTATTTTTTGAAAGAATTTCTATTTCAGCTTTCAGTTTAATTATTTCCAGGGCCGTTTCTTTAGACTGAATATTGGCAGATTTTTGGGAAGGCCTCTGTGTGAAGCTGTTTTCTGTCCGGTCAACATCATTGATATTATGTATTGCTGTCTTTTTTTTATTTATTAAAGAGGCATTGGATGATTGTATGGGGTCATTGATCGGGTTCAGTGTGATCAGTGAATCTATGGGATTTAAAACGATCAGCTCTTCGTTGTTAATTGCATCCGTTTTAAAAATATTTTTATATGCCCCGTAACCCAAAACGCCCATTGATACAATCAGCAAACTGAAAGAGACAATTACAAGCGGTGTGAATCTGATATTTTTCATAAATGGATTGATGATTGAATTGGTAGATTATTGTGCAGCGGTTTTTTGTTTTACATAAGCCGAGATCCATCCAACCTGGCCGTTTTTAACCAGGTAAAAATCCTTTTTTTCATAAATACTTTCAAATTGCCTCATGATCTTCAGCAAGAGGCCCGTTCCTGCAAGCAATGAACGCTGATCAAAAACTTTATTTACCCTGTCAACTTCTTTTGTTATCAATTCCTTGTCAAGCATTGGGTCGTTCATAAACCTGGTGATTTCTGAAGAGCTGAGCGATGAATAATCTTCAAAGATCCGGTTGTAAAAATTCTCAACTTCTGTGTATGTAACAGGTATCACCGGGTTTTCAATAAGTTCAGGGTTGATAAGGGTTGCAACCGACCAGGCAATGCCACCACTGAAAGCGATGTTGTCGTTGATATTAAATGCATTACTTGAATTAACTGCATAAATGATCTCATCGTCTGCCGAACCGGCTAAAACCCTGTACAATTGTTTTTTGAAATTTAAGATGGATTTGTCTTCTTCTGTTTTCTTTTCAGCAGCGTTTGCAACACTTTTGGTTCCCCATGTTAATTGAAACAATTTAAAATTGTTTGTTCTGTTGCCATCGGGAAAGAATCCTCCTTTTGTATTGCCACTTCCAATATCTACCAGGAAAGTATTGTATCTTTTTGAATTTGGCACAATGCCAAGGTGTGATAGACGGGCTTCCTGTAATACATCAACGGTTTCTACATCCCTGGCTGGTTCGTTTATCTTCAGCCTGAAGGAATCAGCAAGATCCCTGATCATATTCTTATTACCGCTTTTCTCTGCCTGAATATTCACCCCACTGCTGATGACTGTAAATATTTTTTCATCTGTGATCAGGAAATTTTGCAAAACATGCTTATACAAACCTGTCAGGCTGTTCAGTGTTGCCAAAAAAGCAGGTTGTGAAAATGATATGAAATCAGTATTGACAGAACTGTCCTTAAGAATGTGAAAAGAAGGATTGTTTTGTGCGTCCGATCCAATTTCTATAACACTCATTTTTACCCCTTTTGCACCTACTTCAATACCTGCATAAATTTTAGGATTTTTGTAAGTTGATTTTAATGCCGGCTGGGAAAATAAAATATAATTGCTGCAAAACACAGTACATGCCAGCAGAAATAGTTGTTTTGAATGGTATTTGAACATAGTTAGGTTTTTTCATTGTAACATTACAATACAGGCGCTCCTTGTTTAAAAGATGCCATTTTCAGTGTGATTAAAGTACAGCGTTAAATAAAAGGACGAAATTTCAACAGGTATTGGTTCATTGTCATTGGAGGCTGTAAAGTTATATATTAAACATAGAACAAATGATTGGCTGAGGCCATTGGTGAATAATTTGGGTATAAATAACTTCAATCCATAAAAATGAAAGTTTTTCAAAAATTTACACTTTAAAAAAAATATTTACAAGAGAAGGATAGACGATTATAGTGTTCCTGAAGATTATTTCAAAATATTTAGCAATTGAATTGCTGAATTTGAGATCATTTGTTTAATTCAAAAATCTTACTTTCAAATCTGCCGTATATTTATAATACTATTATTCGTTTACAATCTCAACAATCCTGCTTTATTCAAAGTATTCACAGGCTTATTATCCCAGAAAAGTTCAAAATCTTCCAATCCTGCTGCTTCATATCTCTCTTTCACTTCGCCAAGGGTATAAGTTTTTGAATTTGCAATTGATAATTCTTTGAGTATATCGACAAACCATTCACCCTGTTTTTCCTGCAATTGAATTTCAAGTTGGCCGGATTTGGTAGTAAAGTTCAACTGAAGCATTTTCCGTTGATTCCCTTTTTTTGATTGGGTAAAAGCTGATGTGTCAGGCGCATTGCCCAGCCACACTAATTTTGAAGAAGGTTTAAAACTTATGGGTTCATCTTCCTTCAGGGCATTTAGAATAAAATCCGGTACAACGGTTGTTTTAGGAACCTTGGTTTCAAACCATTTTTGTAAACCATCATCCAGGCAAATGCCATGCATGTAATTTAAAAGTGATTTTTTCAATCCAAAACCAAAGCTGTCGTGATCGGCACCTGTTGGGTCAATGTGAACAATATCATTATTTGCAAAACTGCCGGTCGTTTCGGTTTCTTTCAGAACAGAATATTTTTCGGGGTTCAATCCAACGGGACTGTGAGCTGTCATGGCAAACTGGTGCCAGAATGCTGATTGAAGAATATTGAGTTTAAACATTTGTCTCACCATTTCAAGCGAATCAATGGTTTCCTGGGCAGTTTGCGTTGGAAAACCATACATCAGGTAAGCATGAACCATGATACCGGCATCTGTAAAATTCCTGTTAACCCGGGCTACCTGGGCTACGGTTATACCTTTTTCTATGAGCAGTAACAGCCTGTCGGAAGCAACTTCCAATCCGCCAGAAACTGCAATGCAACCCGAAGCTTTCAGTAACAAACACAGATCGGCAGTAAAACTTTTTTCGAAACGCACATTCGTCCACCATGTTACTGATAATTTTCTCCTGAGAATTTCAATGGCCAAAGCACGCATCAGAGCAGGTGGAGCAGCTTCATCAACAAAATGAAATCCATTTTCGCCGGTTTGGGCAATGATTGTTTCCATCCGGTCGCACAATATTCCTGCCGCAACCGGTTCATACAATTTTATGTAATCCAGAGAAATATCACAGAATGTACATTTTCCCCAATAGCATCCATGCGCCATTGTTAGTTTGTTCCATCTTCCGTCACTCCAGAGCCGGTGCATTGGATTTACAATTTCGATGGCAGAAATATATTTATCCAATAACAGGTCACTGTAATCAGGGGTGCCCGTTTCACCCTGCTTGTAATCTTTCCCGGTTTTATTATTGATGTAAACTAATTTTCCGTCATCCAGTGTAAAACAACGTTTTAATTCCTGCAATGATATTTTGCCTTCGATGAAGGAAATTAAGTTTTCAAGAGGTGCTTCCCCATCGTCCAGTAATATAAAATCAAAAAATTCAAAGACCCGGGTATCTGATAAAGAGCGGAGTTCTGTATTGGCAAAACCACCACCCATGGCCACTTTTATGTGCGGATGATTTTTTTTCAGCCATTGCCCGCAACGAAGGGAAGTGTATAAGTTGCCCGGAAACGGTACCGATATGGCAACAAGTTTGGGATTTACTGATGCTATGTATTTTTGTAATATGCCTGTTAAGATATCATCAACATAGGTGTTTTTATATTGCAATGATTCGTACAATTCATCAAAACTGTTTGCCGACCTGCCAAGCCGTTCGGCATAACGGCTAAATCCAAAATGTTCATCTGCACATTCTTTTACCAGGTCGGAAAGATCTTCCAGGAACATGGTGGCTATGTGTTTTGCTTTATCCTGGATACCCATTGAACCAAATGCAATTACCAGGTCATCCAATTGTGAAAAACGGGATGCTTCGGGTAACATATCCCGTTTGCATACCTGGTAAGCAAGGGTAGGATTTTTTCCCTGCAGAAATAGCATCACAGGATCTATGTATTTGATATATTCATTTTTCAATACCATGATGCGGCTGGCATTTGAAGAAAGATTGCCATTTTCAGTTGCTTCAATGAATGCAAACAATTTGCGCAATCCCTCTTTTGAAAATATTGAATGAATAACTTCAATACCCAGGTCGGCCTGGAACGAACTGATATTTTTTGTATTGAGAAAACCCTTCAGGTAAGCCGTAGCCGGGTAAGGGGTATTTAATTGTGTAAACGGAGGAGTGAATAAGAAAACTGGTTTAGAAATTTGAAGATTTGAAGATTTGGAAATGGTTACTTTACTGTTCAATGCTTCATTCATTTTCAAATTTTCAAATTGATTCATTTCAAAATTGTTTTCATCTTAAAATCATATCAGGATAACTTTTTCCATCACATCCCCTGCCCTGATATCATCAATGATATCTACTCCTTCTATGATCTTGCCAAAACAGGTATGCATTCCGTCGAGGTGGGCTGTACCTGAACGGCTGTGACAGATGAAGAACTGTGAACCGCCGGTATTCGGCCCGCGGTGCGCCATAGATAAAACTCCGCGGTCATGATATTGTTTATCTGCTTTTGTTTCGCAATTAATGGTATAGCCCGGACCGCCGGCGCCGGTTCCATTGGGACATCCGCCCTGGATCATAAAATTTGGAATTACGCGGTGAAATTTTAGGCCGTTGTAAAATCCTTCGGATATTAATTTTTTGAAATTTGCCACAGCAATGGGAGTCGCATCGTCATACAATTCAAATTTCATTACACCTTTGTTTGAGTGTATCTCACCCTGTGTCAATTTTACTTCGCTCATATTGATTGTTTAAAAAGTGAATATTTTTGCGAAAGTAAGATATAACTGCCTAAACCATTGAATTTATCAACACCGGATCATTACTATTTCTATCGAATTGTTTTTTGAAACTAGATCAGGTATAAATTAAGCCTCACCAATTTCATCAGGCATTACAGCTCAAATGAATGTTACCAGGCAATATTTCGCATTGCTCAAAAAATGTTTTTTGGAACTCCCGACTGGTCATTGTACAGGTTTTGTACCTGATTGTCATAAAATTCACTTTTCCATCAAACCGTCTGCATTCCATTTTACAAAAATATTTACAACGCTGTCGC
This sequence comes from Ferruginibacter sp., assembly GCA_043717805.1. Taxonomy (GTDB): domain Bacteria; phylum Bacteroidota; class Bacteroidia; order Chitinophagales; family Chitinophagaceae; genus Ferruginibacter. The sequence goes on along the minus strand of JAYSWW010000366.1, from coordinate 2,767 downwards.
TGAGTTTGGCGTGTTTGAAAGGCATAAAATCCTTTTCACTCGGAGATAGATTGATTCGCCTGATGATATCAGTGATGTTTGTTTTTGCAGCATCAAATGTATTCAATGCCAGTTTAAAACCTTTTGGCGGAATATGACAAGGTGAACAATTTGCAAGGATCGTTGGTTGTACATTGCTGATGTAAGTGAAAAGAACGGGTTTTATGGCAGCTTTTTTGGATGAAGTACAATACTGGAAAGAAACTACCAAACAGGCTATTAAAAAAATGGCCGATTTTTTCATGTTCATGATTTTGGTTTTGATAAATGTTCTTCAAGTTAATACTTTTTTTAAAAAATCAATAACTGAGAAAACATTCAATAGATCCAGTTGAACTGGTATTCGATCGGTGCCTTGATCCCTCTTTCTGAGATCCTTTTATAACGTTCCGGTAAACGCATCAGGTAATTCCGGGCTTTTTCTGCGGCGCCGGTTAAATTACAAATGTCGGCAATCTTCCATTCTTTTAGTAATGATTCCAGTATCTGCGTATAATCATGACTGGTATAAACACCCAATCGTTGAGCTGCATCACTAAAATGGCTAAATGCAGTTCCGGTTTTTTCACCGGATTGCCGGAGGAAATGAGCAGGCATAACAATCTGTTTGCGCATCATGTCTTCAAAGGCAAGCATCATTTCACTAGCATCTATTTCAAATATTTTTGTAACAAAGCTTTTATAGGCTTTGGCATGCCTTGCTTCATCAGCGGAAATGACACCGCAGATTTTTGAAAGCTGGTTGCTTCCGTGTTTCTTTGCAAGGCTGGCAGTTCGCCTGTGTGAAATATTTGTTGCAAGTTCCTGGAATGAGGTATAAACAAAGTTGCGGTAAGGGTCTTTTGCTGTACCGATCTCCATTCCGTCTGCAATCAAATATTGCGTACTTATTTCCATTTGCCGCATATTGATCCTGCCGGAGAGATAAAGAAATTTATTTAACAGGTCTCCATGCCTGTTCTCTTCTGCTGTCCACATCCTGATCCATCTTGTCCAACCGGCGGGCGCTGATTTATCAATTCCATCCATATCCATTAACCAGCTTTCATAAGTTGGCAGCGCTTCTTCTGTTATCACATCACCAACCATCACTGCCAGGAAATCATAAGGCAAATCGGCTGTCTGTTTACGGAGCTCCTTTATTTCATCTAAAAAATCATCGGCATGGCTATCGGGAAGAAAATCTGTGGGTTGCCAGTTGGTATCAATATTTTTAAGGAATTCATCAATGATATTGTCCATTTTTTGCTCTAAAAAACGCATTACTTCTAATCTGGTATTATTCAATTTGATTTATTTATTCAGCAACATGTCATAAAAAGCTAATTTATCAATGGGCTGTTTGATGGTGAATTTTATCCATTCACGGATAAAAAATTTGTTAATCAGTATTAAAATTAATCTTATTTATTTTAAGAGCTCAAAAGAACGATTTTTTCAATCTTGCAAAACGATTGTTTTTGGTTAACAGTTGTTTTTAATTCAATGTAATTATCTTGCAATAAAAATATTTCCCATGGCAAAAACCTTTTTATCAATATTTTTATTCCTTTCATTTTCTTTCACAATTAAAGCCCAGTTGATCAGGCCTTTGTCAACTTCCCCGGCATTTACTGAAAACCTTGCCAGGATTGCGCAGGCTTTCCGGAACAATTATTACCAGGTTCAGGGCGAAGCATTGTCATCCCGGGATGACCTGGAAATGTATTCATCAACGATTCTTTTACCCGGTGCCAGCCATTGTGTTATTTACAGGTTTCATTCAAAAACAGACAGTACAGCAAGCTGGCAGGCTGTTATGTATGAAGGTGAAAATTACAAGGAAGCGTTAAGGTCTTATAAAAACACCTGTAAGCAAGTTGATAAATGTAAAGTTGTACTTTTTAATAATGTACCAGGAACCTTTAGTGGTAAAATGGATGAGCCGGACGCAAATTTGCGTTTTGCCAGTTCCGAATTCCGAATGAAGACAACGGATGCTGCATATGATCATTTTTATGCAGAAGTTGAATTGCTGAATACCGGTTATGAACAATGGGAAGTACATTTAAACCTGCAGAATAAAAAAGATGATGAAGAAAAGTGATTGTTTCAGGAGAATAAATCAGGGATAAAGGAATCCCCGGAGTATCTTATACTTCTAATTCATAATTATTATTTACGATTAAGCTTTTGTACCTACTTTAAATGCAAGGCTAAAATAAGTAAATGCATCACCGGTTTGATTGTTATTGATAAACTGCCATTCCTGTCCTGCATTGAAAGGAGGATGTTTGGCACTGCCTGCAGCTTCCCCGACACCGATGTAGGAATCATGGCTTTCTAAACGGAAACCATAAGATTTGCCTTTATCCAGGTGAAGAGAAGGTATATAAAATGCAATCCATTTTTCACTGTCTGATTTTTTTATATCCACATTTGCTGATCCCAATGAAGGGCCCCAACTGTTTTTTTGCGGGTCAAAATTATGAATGGTCATCATAATATTACCGGGTTTGGAAACGATGTTTGAATAAACTTCAATGGCGTTTACATCAGCTTCTTTTGAAGCCACGAAAGTTTGCCCTCTTGCAATGTCATTGTTTTCGCGGGGGTGATGACCTATCCATCCGGTTGTGTTGTTGGTAACTTGTTCAACCATGGAATTAAAAGAATGGTGGTTTTGTGTGTTCATAGATTATAATTTTTAAAATTATTCAGGCAGCCAGGTAGGTATATACTTGTAATT
>JAYSWW010000365.1:0-3393 GCA_043717805.1 Ferruginibacter sp. | reverse complement strand
GAATTAAGCAAAATTCGTAAGGAAGAATTTGTACAACTTGTTTCTGTATATCATACCGTTGGCTTTGCTGTGCCAATTTATAAAGACAAGATAGTGATTGCTGCGTTGAGTATTTTTGTGCCGGAAAGTCGTTATACGGAATCACACAAAGGAAAAATTGCAAAACTGATACGCAAAGCTGCAAAACAAATAACAGGAAAGCTATAGACAATTTCTATTCTATTAATTGCTGAATATTTTCATAATTATCTTTGGATTCCTTTCATAATTATTTGCTTTTCCGGAAATGAGCAGTATAAACAAATTTGTGATCTCAATTGGTTCCGGGATGAGAGCTTCAGAAATAGATCCTTTATTGAACCTGTATTCAATTGACACAGCACATTAACAGATTATTTAGTCCACCTTCAAATAAATATTTATCTATTGGCACAATAATTTAGCTTCCCCAATCTTTCTTGGCACCCAAACCTGCATCTGACCTTTACCCCGATTGGCCCAGGAATAAAAAGGAATCGCAGTAATTTTTCTATTGACAGAACTGATACTTAATCCATCTGCAGAAACTTTCGCAACAGGCGCTTGTGTCTTAATTTCAACTATTCTATTCCATTCAACTGATCTGATTTAAATTCTGCCTTAAAAATATCCTTATCCGGAATTACAAAATTCATCGCCTTGCCTTCATTATCTACATGCTCAAAGCAATAAACCAGCGGACCTCTTTGCAATGCAACACGATTTTGGTCATCTTTTACAAGCTCTATAGCAACGATCCTGCGTACAGGCATTGGTAAATTGAATTCAACAACATCTCCTTTTTTCCATTTTTATTGATTACTGCATATCCGTTGACCATTTTAAATATTGCAGGAATCCCATTTAATGAAATCGAAATTTTTTCTTGAGAATTTTCTAAATACCGATAGGTATCTCCCGGAACCGGTTGATTATTTGCCCAACCTGAAACACGAACAAACAGATCAAATTAAGTCTGCTTATCGGGATCAACAGTGATTTTAATTTTCCCGTCCCATGGATAATTTATGACCTGTTTTAACTGAATTTTTCTGTCTTTGATTGCAAGTGAAGCAGAGCTGCCAACAAAAAGATTAACCCATAATGCATCAGTGGATTTTGCATAAATATAATTGCCAACGGATTCAACCAACCGTGCAATATTTGATGGACAACAAGCTGTACCAAACCATTCGATGAGTGAATCTTCACCTGCTGATGCCAGCGGATTTCCATAGAAAAAAGCGATCCCCCTTTAATGACAAACCGTCCAAAGCGCCATTGTAAAGACTTCTTTCAAGAATGTCAACATATTTACTTTCACCTGTAAGCATATTCATGCGCTGGTTCCATAATACCATTCCCACACAGGCACAGGTTTCACAATAAGCGTCTGCGTTGAGCAGATCATAGTCAACACTAATCCCTTCATTTCTGCCTGATAAGCCTATGCCGCCGGTGATATACATGTTTCTGTAAACAACATCATCCCACACCTGCTTCATGGACTTCATATATCCTGAATCACTTTTTGCAGCGGCTACTTTGGCAGCTCCTGTATATAAATACATTGCACAAACAGCATGCCCGGTAATCTGAGTCTGTTCCTTAACCGGTAATTTATCCTGGTAATAATCCTTGCTCCTGGCCTCATCAGTAACATAGCCATGCTCACGTTGCTGCAAATACCAATCTGCCATATCAAGATATTTTGAATTTCCGGTTGCTTTGTACAATTTTACAAGAGCCAGCTCAATTTCTTCGTGGCCTGATACCCAATGGCGGTTTTGCAGCCGAAAAGTAACATCCATTTCATTGGCAAAACGGATGGCTACGTCAAGCAGTTTACATATACCAGTTGTGTTGTAATAAGCCACTGCTGCTTCAATAAGGAGACCAGCACAATAGTCTTCATGCATATCCATGTCAGTCCATCGTTTTGTTATATCACCCAGGGTGTAGAAGGTATTTAAATACCCATCAGGCAATTGTGCAGCAGCTATATTATCAATCCACTCATCAGCTTTTTTTCCAAGTACTGAATCGGGGTGATTACCTAAAGAATATGCTATAGCTTCCAAAGCTTTATATGCATCAAAATCGTCATAAAAAATTCTCTTATGCTTTTGTCCCTTTTTAGCGGCAACTTTTTCGAAATTCCTGATACGCCCGGTCTCTTGAATTCGGTTTGATCAATACACACGGGAATACTAAAATTACTTACAGCACTTATGAGTGAATTCCAAAACTTGTCATCAATTTTCACCTGAGCATAGCTGACAGATTCTAATTTCTGCAGCGAATGTTGCGATTCTGAATTTGATATTGAGCAGAAAAATGATAATGATCAGATAAAGAAAAATGAACTTTTACTGTACTTTAATTATATTCTTGATTAATAATGCAAAATGAGACCGAACAGAAAGAATTAATGAATGTTTTTTGTATCCCCTATTTATTTTTTTTTCGTGATACATCAATCTCATAAATTGACCAGTTATAAGTTATGTCTACACCTGTTTGGGTGATTTTAATATACTGTGCATCTTGCTCCCGAAACTTTATTGTTGTAATCCCCAGTTCGCCTGATCCGCTTGCAATTGGTGCACTCCATTTTTTACCATCATTTGAAACTGAAACCGAATACTTATTGGGCGAATCCCAAAGTGCCCAGGTATTGTCGAGTGTTATTTTATCAAATTTTTGCTTTTGTTTCATATCAACTTTAAACCATTGACCGGGATATTGTTTGCTGGTTTTATCACGCCATCCGGTCCAATGATCTCCATCAATTGCACTGGCTGCATCAATACAAATGGTGTCATCATTAAAAAGATAGGTGCTGTCTTTAACCATTGCTGAGGCAGTCCAGTATTTCTTATTAAGTACACTATCATCTGCAGCAGGCTGTGGAAGTGGCTTGGGTAAATTGATCGGCAGTGTTCCCATTCCAACAAAACTCCAGCTCCCTGGCACAGCATTAAACTTTATATAACCGGCTTCTTCTCCCATCCATGAAATGCCATTTACTCCACCTTTATATGATCCATCCCATATAGTTACCCCATTTACTTTTATTGATTTAAGTATTGAGAAGGATCGTTTTGGAATACCAACTATTGCATTTGTATTAAGTGGAGATCTAAGACCGATTGAATATTCAGTTGTGGTCTTTTTTATTTCAACTTTTATATCACCTTTTACAGATGGCACCACCACTTTGATGGAGGTTAGAAATGCTTCCTTTGGCAAAACATGATAGGTGCTCCATCCTGCTTCTTCGGGCGATAAGCCTGCTATGGTTTGAGAGAGAACAATTACAGGAGGGTTCCATCCGTGATTGAGTGATGAGCCTTCGTCATAAGTATTTTTCCA
>JAYSWW010000364.1:0-3427 GCA_043717805.1 Ferruginibacter sp. | reverse complement strand
TTTGAAAAGATCAACAAATTAACCGGCAATAATTTACCTGCTGAGAACATACCCGGTGTTACTGTTATGAAAGAAAACAATGCCATAACAGAAAAAGTTTGTAAGCTCGATTACCTTGTCAATGTAACCCGGGGCAATAAACAAATGATGAGTAATATCATTAAAGTTTTCCTGGAAGAAACACCGGTTGAATTGAATAAGCTCAATGAGGCAATAGGAAAAACTGATTACCCGGTCATCAGTGATATGTCGCATAAAATAAAATCTTCCTTTTCCATATTTGGCATTTCCATGCTTGAACCGGTTTTTGATGAAATGGAACAGCTTGGAACCGGTGCAAACAATATTGAAAAAATAATAAAATTAAACCAGGACATCCACAAGGTATTCGGACAGGTAAAAATAGAAATGGAATAGGCAGTCACCGTTTCATGATAACACAGTAACCAGCAAACTACAAAGTTTTTAATTAAAACACTCAAAGCAACTGTCTCAAAATTGGGATGGCTTTTTTATTTAATAACATTCCCGTAATGTATGAAAAATATAACATTTTCCTGAAATTATGTAACAGCAACGGGTATAAGATTGCTGACCTTTGTTGATACAAAATAAAAATAAATATTATGCCTTTACTTTCTATTTTACTTGTACTCATAGTTGTTGGTGTTATACTCTGGCTGGTGAATACCTATATACCCATGGACCGGAAGATCAAAAGCATCCTCAACATCGTTGTAGTGATCGTTGTTATCATCTGGCTGCTGCAGGCATTCGGGCTTTTGAATTCATTGAAAAACATGCATATTTAATTGATCAAAGAAGAAATATTTCAATTCTATATGTTTACCTAAATCATAAAATAAAATTTTGGTCATTTATCTAAAGAACACTTTTACTGATGCCGGTAATGCAACTTTGTTTGCAGCCAGGTTTTCTAAAGAAATATTCAGGCCACCGTTTGAAATAAAAGAGATCATCCGTCAGTGTTATTCGGTTGGAAACAAATCCCTTCCGCTGGTTGCCATCACCGGGTTTATCATGGGATTGGTGCTTACCATTCAATCGAGGCCAACATTGGCTGAATTTGGGGCTGAATCGTGGTTACCGGGAATGGTAGCGCTTTCACTCATCCGGGAAATTGCTCCTGTTATTACAGCTTTGATCTGTGCTGGTAAAATTTCATCCGGGATTGGTGCAGAACTGGGTTCTATGAAAGTTACAGAACAAATTGATGCGATGGAAGTTTCTGCAGTCAATCCATATAAATACCTCGTTGTTACCAGGGTGTTGGCAACTACACTGATGGTTCCCCTGTTGGTTGTTTTTGCAGATGGAGTTGGAATCCTTGGAGGTTATGCAGGGATCAACATCCACAGTGATGTTACAATGTCCAGGTATTTCACACAGGTACTTGACTCTATTGATTTTTCAGACATAGTTCCTGCAACAATTAAAACATTTTTTTTCGGATTTTTTATTGGTATGATCGGTTGTTACAAAGGCTACACTGCTGCCAAGGGAACAGAAAGTGTTGGAAAAGCTGCTACCTCAGCTGTAGTAGTCGCATCCCTTATCATATTCATCGTTGACATGCTGGCTGTTCAAATAACAGATTTTTTCTCAAATTAAAAAGATGCAGGAAGAAGTAAACATAAAACAGCCTGATACCATTGAAATGGACAGCCCGGTGATATCGGTCAACGGATTGAATAAATCTTTTGGAAAAGAAAACAATGTATTGAATGATGTAAACCTTGTTTTAAACAAAAATGAGAACCTGGTGATATTGGGTAAGTCCGGCTCAGGGAAGTCTGTCATTATTAAATGCCTGGTTGGCCTCATCACTCCTGATAAAGGCGAAATAAAAGTATTTGATACCGACATCAGCAAGCTGGATAATAAGCAACTGAATGCAATCCGTTTGAAGATTGGTTTTCTGTTTCAAAATTCAGCTTTGTATGATTCTATGAGTGTGCGGCAGAATCTTGCATTCCCTTTAAAACGGCATTTTAAAAATCTCTCAGCAAAAGAGGCAGATGGGGAGATTGAAGCTGTTTTGGAAAGTGTTGGTTTGCTGGAAGCCATCGATAAAATGCCATCGGAATTATCCGGTGGTATGGCTAAAAGGATCGGTCTTGCACGGACACTTATATTAAAGCCCGAGATCATGCTATATGATGAACCTACAACGGGGCTGGATACGATCACCTCCGGCGAGATTACCGAACTTATCATTGAAATGAAGAAAAAATATAAAACCTCTTCAATCATAATAACACATGATATGGCCTGTGCAAAACTTTCCGGAGACAGGATCGTCATCTTAAAAGATGGAATTATACATGCTGAAGGCAGTTACGGTGAATTGGAAAAAAGTACCGATGAGTGGGTGCGCTCATTTTTTAAATGATCAATCAATTGTAAAAGATATGAATAAAGAAAATGGATTTACATGGAAACTGGGCATGTTTGTAATAACCGGGCTGGTACTATTTGTATTGACCATCTATTATGTGGGAAAGAATAAAAATTTATTCGGATCTACATTTCATTTAAAAACAACATTCAAAAATGTAAGCGGGTTAAAGGAAGGAAACAATGTGCGTTTTTCCGGTATCAATGTAGGTACTGTAAATAAAATTAATTTAATAACAGACACCTCAGTAATGGTTGACCTGTTGTTAAAAAAAGAGGTCCAGCAGTTTATAAAATCAGATGCCCTGGCCACTATTGGCTCAGACGGATTGATGGGAGACAAAATAATGATGATATCTTCCGGTTCTGTTGCTGGAGTACCTGTAAAAGACAATGATGAAATAGCTTCTATACGTGCTATTGAGATGTCGGATGTAATGGCAAGTTTAAAAACAAGTGTTGACAATGCAGGCGTCATTACCGACCAGCTTGCAAAATTCAGTTTCAAAATGAACAATGGAAACGGCGCTTTATCAAAACTGATCTCTGATGAGGCATTTTCAAACAGCATCAAAAGCACATTGACCAACCTGCAAACAAGTACCAATGAATTTGCACGGTTTACAACAAACCTCAATGAAGGCGGATTGGGATTGAAACTGGATTCTACCATGTCTAACCTGCAAGCCGGAACAAAAGGCCTCAGTGACAATATGGATGCAGTAAAGCATAGTTTTTTATTGCGTGGATATTTTAAGAAAAAGAAAAAAGCTGCAATGAAAACACAGGCAGAGCTTATCAAAAAAACAAAACTGGAAATCAGTGCTGATCCAAAAAATGCAAAAGACAGCATAAAATGACAAGGCCCGCTATCATTGCTTTACTAAGCTTTACCACCTGTTTATAATTCTTTGGGCAGGCTATACATCACATAAACACAATGTGTGAAAGATGTAACATATATGCAATGTTATGTAATGGTTTCCATACAAAATCAATTCAACTTTAT
>JAYSWW010000363.1:0-3427 GCA_043717805.1 Ferruginibacter sp. | reverse complement strand
TTGGCATTCCCGGAATTTTTCCCCGGAAGCTTGTCCATGTTTTTCCTCCATCTCTTGTCAGTTGAACATTACCATCATCTGTTCCTATCCAGATAGTTCCTTGTTCTTTTGATGATGGTTCAATAGAAAGAATTGTACAGTGTGTTTCGGCCCCGGTAATATCTAATGTAAGCCCCCCCGTGTTTTGATAAGCTGCAATTTGTGTTGAATCATTTGTTGTAAGATCTGAGGAAACTATTTCCCAACTCACACCCTTATCATTACTCTTATGCAAATACTGGCTGCCGAAATAAATTGTTTTTTTATCAAATGGATCCTGTGCTATTGCAGAATTCCAGTTAAAACGCAATTTTATATTTGGATCCAATGCCGGCGGCCTGATAAACCAGCTTTCTCCTGTTTTCCAGTTTCTTCTTCCCACACTTCCGCCCTGGCTCATACTGTACACCCAACTTGCATCTTCCGGATCGGGCATTACATCAAAACCATCCCCACCCCCTATATTATTCCAGTAGTAATTCCGGATACCGCCATTTGCCCATGTATAAGCCGGACCATGCCAGCTTCCGTTATCCTGCATGCCGCCCATTACATTGTATGGAATTTCATTATCAACATTCACATGATAAAATTGCCCCACCGGAATTTTTTCATCAAACACCCAGTTTTTGCCACGGTCTCTTGAAATACCTATACCTCCATCATTACCTTCAATTATTAAATTGGGGTCTTCTGGATTTATCCACCAGGCATGATGGTCGGGATGAATGCCGGAATATGGGATCATGGTTGAAAAAGATTTACCGCCATCTTCACTGAATGTTATCGTTGAATGCACATCGTAAATACGGTTTTCATTTTTAGGGTCAACATAAATTTCCTGGTAATAAAAAGGGCGATCCGTTATTTGTGCCCCATCGCTGTTTATCAGCGTCCAATTAAAACCGCCATCTTCACTTTTATACAAACCATTTTTTGTTGCTTCCACTTTTGCGTAAACTCTTGTGGGCATGCTGCCGCTAAAAGCAACCCCAATCCTTCCGAGTTGTCCTTCAGGCATTCCATCATCTTTTGTTAACTGCTTCCAGTTTTTACCGCCATCAACAGTTATAAACAAGCCGCTTCCTTTACCACCGCTTTTTAAATTCCACGGTGTTCTTCTGAATTGCCACATGGCAGCGATCAGTTTGTTGGGGTTGGATGGATCCATGATCAGATCAGCACAGCCGGTGGTATCATTTGCATATAAAATTTTATTCCATGTTTCTCCGCCATCCATTGTTTTAAAAACTCCCCTGTCAGCATGCTCTGCATAAGGATTGCCAATGGCCGCAGCATAAACGGTATTGGGGTTTGTGGGGTCAATTACCACACGGTGAATACAAATGGTTTTATCAAGCCCCATTTTTTTCCAGGTCTTACCAGCATCCAGGCTTTTATAAATACCTGCACCGAGGTTGAGTGAATTTCTTGGATTACCCTCACCAGTGCCTACCCATACCACCGATGGGTTGGATTGCTGAATGGCAATCGCCCCAATATTTTGTATAGGCTGCTCATCAAAAACAGGTAACCAGGTTTGTCCGCTGTTCTCTGTTTTCCATACACCGCCGCTTGCTGCACCAACGTATACAATATTTGGATTAGCAACAACAGCATCAATAGTAGTGATACGTCCGCTCATGCCGGCAGGGCCAATATTACGGGGCTTTAAATTTTTAAACTGGTCAAGAGAAATTTTTTGTGCAGTATTTTTATTACAGATCAGCATCAGCAAGATGCTGAAAATAGCCGGTAGCAGTTTTTTCATTGTTTAGTTTTGAACAATGAAGGTGCAAAAAAAACAGCGGGAGAGCAAAAGAAATATATGAACGGCTTATCCCGGTATTATTTTTTATTCTCTTCCTTTTTTCCAAAACCCTTAGCCGCAGCATCTGCTTTTTCAAAGTCAAGAATAACAGAATTAATACAATAACGCAAACCGGTGGGTGGCGGCCCATCTTCAAAAACATGGCCCAGGTGTGCTTTGCAGCGGCCACACATTACCTCGGTACGCTTCATACCATAGGTATTATCCGGGGCATAAATAATACTTCCTTTACTGATGGGTTCAAAAAAACTTGGCCAGCCGCAATTACTTTCAAATTTACCATTACTGTTAAACAGGGGGTTTCCACACGCAGCACAATAATAAATTCCACCTTCTTTATGATCCCAGTATTTTCCTGTAAACGCCCTTTCCGTTCCTTTCTCACGGGCAATATTGTAAACATCGGCTGGCAATATTTTTTTCCATTCCTCATTGCCAATATTTACTTTTCCTGAATCTGTAGTGGAATAAACCAGGTTATCCCTTTTACTGTTGTCCATATGCGTTGTTTTATTTTGTTTAACAGAGGAATCGGCACAGCCGGCTGATATTAGTGCAAAAAATACTGTATTGTAAAGTAGTGCCTTCATAAATAGTTCAACAAATTTCGTTATAAATAGTTCTTAATGTACGCAAACAGGAAAATTTAAGATTTTAAACAGATTAATATGACTGTTAATGAATAATTAAAGTTCGATTGTTATATTTGCTATCTTCATACGGATAGCAAGTAAATATGTTTAACCTGATATTGTTTGGCCCTCCCGGCAGCGGCAAAGGAACGCAAAGCGAAAAACTAATAGCAAAGTACGGCTTAAAGCACCTGAGTACCGGTGATTTATTACGGTATGAAATAAGCCGGCAAACGTCACTTGGTAAAGAAGCACAGAATTTTATGGATAAGGGCCAACTTGTACCGGATGAAGTTGTTATTGGGATGATAAGCTCGGCCCTGGACGACAACCCAAACGCAAAAGGGTTTTTATTTGATGGTTTTCCGAGAACATCTGCACAGGCAAGTGCCCTGGATGAGTTGCTTAAGTTAAAAAAAGCACCAATTTCGGTGATGCTGGCTTTGGATGTTAGTGAAGACGAACTGATAAAACGATTATTAAAGCGGGGACAAACAAGTGGCAGAAGCGATGATAATAATGAAAATGTAATAAGAGCCAGAATAACAGAATACCGTACCAAGACGGCAGTAGTTGCAGATTATTATAAAAAATTTGATAAAGTGGTGATGGTAAAAGGCGAAGGAACGGTGGATGAAATATTTGACCGGCTGAGCAAGGAAATTGATAAGAGAGCATAATTTTTTTGCCTGCAATAAAAGAATAAAGCATCTGCCAGCCGGTGGATGTTTTTTGTTTTACATTGTGCAGCTAAAATAGTGCTATGGATCAGGATAAATTAAATTTCATTACAAAGGAATATATCCCACTACTTAAGAATTTACAGCCTGGCAGCATAGGGAAATGGGGCAAGATGAATGGCCAGCAAATGGTAGAGCATGTTGCGGCATTTTTTTATGTATCATCTGAAAAGATAAAATTTGAC
>JAYSWW010000362.1:0-3447 GCA_043717805.1 Ferruginibacter sp. | reverse complement strand
ATTTTAACAGCCCCGTACTGGGTACCCAACATGCCAGTTTAAAAAGCATGAAGGATTTTAAAACTGAAATTGCCCCTTGCCGGACTTTTTGTTTTTTGCACGAACTGGAAATGCTCATTGATAATAACCTCATCAAAGGAGGTGATATCAACAATGCCATTGTTATTGTTGACAAAGCAGTTACAGCAGAAGAAATGGGCCGGCTGGCAAAAGCTTTTGGCCGTACCAAGGTTGAAGTTAAAAGCGAAGGATATCTGAATAATCTAGAACTCCGTTTCCCGAATGAACCGGCCAGGCATAAATTACTGGATGTTGTTGGAGACCTTGCACTGATCGGTTATCCCATCAAAGCGCATATCATTGCAAACAGGCCCGGCCACAGCAGCAATGTTGAGTTTGCAAAAAAAATAAAACAGTATATCAAAAAGAACAAGCATACCAAAGGAATACCTGTTTATGATCCCAATCAACCAGCGGTTTATACACAACAGCAGATAGAAAAAACTCTGCCGCACCGTTATCCTTTTTTATTGGTTGACAAGATCATTGAACTCACCGATAATTATATTGTAGGCATAAAAAACGTAACATTCAATGAATACTTCTTCCAAGGGCATTTCCCGGGGAATCCTGTAATGCCGGGCGTTTTACAAATAGAAGCTCTTGCACAAACGGGTGGAATTCTTTGTATAAATGCCATGCCGGAGGGTTCGTATGACACATATTTTTTAAAGGTAGACAACTGTAAATTCAAACAAAAAGTTGTACCCGGCGATACTATGATACTCAAAATGGAACTCATTGAACCCATCCGCAGGGGCATTTGTGTAATGAGAGGCAATGTATATGTTGGCAATAAACTTTGTACCGAAGGTGATTTCACCGCTCAATTGGTAAAGAGAAACTGAATGTGAGATCAATTTATTTTATCCAACATTCTAAAAAAAGGAATAATTTTAAATCGAAGGAATCAGCAAATTTTCAAATCAGCAAATTTTCAAATTATTAGATGATCCATCCACACACGTATATTCATCCGAATGCCAAGCTTGCAACCAATGTAAAAATTGATCCATTCAGCGTAATTCACCAGAATGTAGAAATTGGCAAAGGTACCTGGATAGGAAGCAGCGTAACCATCATGGAAGGCGCCCGCATTGGTAACAACTGCAGGATTTTCCCGGGTGCTGTTATAGCAGGTATTCCACAGGATCTAAAATATGAAGGCGAAAATACGACCGTAGAAATTGGCGACAACACCACCATACGTGAGTTTGTAACCATTAACCGTGGCAGTAAAGACAAATGGACAACCAAGGTGGGTGACAATTGCCTAATAATGGCCTATAGCCACATAGCTCATGATTGCGTAGTCGGGAATAACTGCATCATGAGCAACAATACTCAAATGGCCGGACATGTTGTACTGGGAGACCATGCAATTCTTGCAGGCATGTGTGCCATTCACCAGTTTGTGCAGATCGGTCAGCACGCATTCGTAGCCGGTGGTTCGCTGGTAAGTAAAGATGTTCCACCTTATATCAAAGCGGGCCGCACACCTTTAAGCTATGCAGGTGTAAATTCGGTTGGTTTAAAGCGCAGGGGATTTTCACTGATAAAGATCAACCAGATACTGGATATTTACCGCATCATCTACAATAAGAATTTAAATACTTCCCAGGCATTGAATTACATTGAAGAAGAATTACCCGCCACAGATGAAAGAGATGAGATCGTAACATTTATCCGCGAAAGCGGGCGTGGCATCATCAAGCGCTACACCAAGGGAAGTATGGAAGATGAATAATAGTCGCCCCCGCCGCCCCTTAAAGGGGGAACCTTAGAATATTGAACAAGGAATCTCGAAGGGTGAAGTGTGCAACTCCGATCAAAATTCAATATTCCTTGTTCCTTGTTCGATATTGAAATCTAAATATTTTATGTAGCCAGCAGTAGATCTTGCATCGTCATCATTGGCAAAGTTTTTCCTGAGAAACGAAAGACACTCTTGTACACAATAACTTTAATGAACAGTACTAAAAAACATCAAACTCCCAGATTCGCTCTCCTTCTCCTTTTGGAGAAGCCCGCCCGGATGACCCGGGTAGGACGGGGGATGGGATGAGACTTATGCAGATCACACTAACCAATACCGGCAAACGATATAACAGGGAATGGATATTTCGCCACCTTGATTATGAATTCATTCCCGGAAGAACATATGCCATTACAGGGCCCAATGGTTCGGGAAAATCAACACTGTTGCAGGTGATTGCAGGCGCCATACAACACAGCGAAGGAGAGATCAAATACAATGACACCGGAAACATAATACCAGAAGAACACAATCCCGCATCCGGTATCCGGTATCCGGTATCCGCTGCCGATTCATACAAACAGATCAGCATCGCTGCCCCTTACCTGGAATTGATAGAAGAAATGACCGCAAACGAATTGCTTGGCTTTCATTCCACTTTTAAAAAACTTACCAAACCTGTTCCCGAAATACTGGCTGAATTAAGTTTGCAAGATGCAGCAAACAAACAGATCCGCTATTTCAGCAGTGGCATGAAACAAAGATTAAAACTTGCACAGGCTTTTTTCAGCAGCAGTAAGGTTTTATTTCTCGATGAACCCACAACAAATCTTGATTCGGATGGTATAGAATTATACCATCAGCTCATCGGTAAATATGCAACAGGGAAATTGGTTATTGTAAGTAGTAACGACAAACAGGAATATAGTTTCTGTGAAGAAGTGATCTCAATAAGCAGTTACAAATAAATAAAATGGCAAAGTTTTAAACTTTGCCATTTTATCAATGCTGTTTATTTAAATAAAATTATTTTTTCTTCTTACAAGGAATGAACATGGTAAATCCGACATTCCATGACAAAGAACCGCCTTTGTTTGTATACTTATTCTCAGGGCCTGTAACAGATACATTACCGGCTGGATTGATACTTGTGCTTGAAATTGTCTCTTTGCTAGAGTTATACCTGTAACCAAGGCCTGCATTTATTGCTACATTTTGAGCTATAAAATGATTTACACCAATCAATGCTTCTCCTGAAACAGTATTAAATTTCTTTGGGTAATTGCCTTTATATTTATCTCCGTTTATAAGATCTTTTTCTTCGTATTTATGCGACAGGTCTAAACTGACACCACCGCCTACCTGGCCATAAAAACGCGTAGCGGAAGATTTTCCGAAATAATAACGCACAAATGGCATTAGGTCAAGAGCAAGTGCGCTTTGCTTTGTTTCATATAAGTTAGCGCTCGTTAAATAATCTTGGTCTGTGGTTTTATTAGAATAATAATTAATTCCAAGTGTAGTTCCGACAGCAAGGTTATTTGTTACAAAAAAACCTACTCTGGGAAAAATACCGATTGAAAATCCATTACTTTTTGATCTTGTATTTGAGTTAAAATTTCCATTAACTC
>JAYSWW010000361.1:0-3451 GCA_043717805.1 Ferruginibacter sp. | reverse complement strand
GAGATGAAGAAAAATGTTTTGTTGTGCGATGTGTTTGTATTTATCAACAAGCGGCACAATCAGATTAAATTATTGCAATGGGATAAAGATGGTTTTGCCTTGTATGAAAAGCGATTGGAGAAAGGGTTGTTTGAACAACCTGATACTACACAACAGGGCACTGACATTTTGCTTACCCACCTGCAATTACAGCATATTTTGCAGGGCGTTATTTTAAAATCTGTCAGGCATAAAAAAAGATTTACGATAAGGACTTAGAAGTACTGTAAATATATGACAGTATCATTAGGTGCGGCATAGTAATTGATTGACTGTACGCATCAACTCTGCTGCACAACATACCGATTTTAAAAACTTATATGAACAAGGACAAGTTCATAATTATGCACAGCAAAGTGTTATTGATGAACTAAAGCAGGATAACAATTTACTGCGTTTACAAATCCTCGAATTACAAAAATTTATTTTTAGCGGCAAGCAGGAAAAGTTTAAACCTGCTGCTAATAGCCATGAACTGCAAACCGCCTTATTTGAAAATGATAAATTAGGCGAAGTAGTAATAGAAAGTATTAAACAGGTAAAGGCGCATGATGTAAAGCAAACCGTTGTTCGTGTAAACCATCCGGGCCGCAAACCATTACCGGGCCATTTACGCCGAGAAGAAATAATTTTAACACCCACACAAGATGTGACAGGATTGCCATGCGTAGGCGAAGAGATAACAGAGATATTAGAATACCAACAGGGTGAGTTGTATGTAAAGAAATACATTCGCCCCGAGTATATACAACCTGCAGCAGATGGCACCGGGGCCCAACGTGTTATAGCAGCATTGCCCAATATGCCAATAGCAAAAAGTTATGTAGGAGCTTCTTTGCTGGCGCACCTGATGGCAAGTAAATATATAGATCACTTGCCTGTTTACAGGCAGGTGCAAATGTTTAGCCGCCAAAAAATAAAATTAGAGGATAGTACTATCAGCAATTGGTTCAGACAAGGATGTAACCTGCTGGAGCCACTCTACCTGTCACATGAACGGCAAGTACTCCGCGCAAAATATTTAGGTGCCGATGAAACACCCATTAAAGTTTTAGACAAGACAAAAAAAGGCACCACCCATCAGGGATATTATTGGGTGTATTACAATACGCAGAACAGGCAGGTATTGTTTAAATACCAAACAGGCCGTGGTGCAGTGTGGCCAAAGGAAACGTTGAAAAAGTATACAGGCTATCTGCAATCAGATGGGTATGCAGCGTACAATCAATTTGACGATGTGGAAGGTATTATTGTGCTTAATTGCTGGGCGCATGCCCGCCGTAAATTTATAGATGCACAAGACTTTGATAACGCAAAGGCCGGTGAAGTGCTTGTGCAGATACAATTGCTGTATGCGATAGAAAAACATTGCACAGAAAATGGTTACACCGCAGATGAAATAAAAAATTATCGCCAGGAGCATGCAGTCCCCGTATTAAAAACACTGCACCAGATACTACAAACACAATTAGCCAACAGCCTACCAAAAAGCCCATTAGGCCTTGCTTTGCAATATACCCTTGCCCGATGGGATAAATTAAATGTTTACCCCCAGGATGGAAATTTAAGAATAGATAATAACCTGGTAGAAAACAGCATAAGGCCCGTAGCCATTGGCAGAAAAAATTATTTGTTTGCCGGCAACCATGAAGCTGCCGCCAGAAGTGCAATGCTATACAGTTTATTTGCTACCTGTAAACTACACAAGGTAAATCCTATCCAATGGCTTACCTATTTCTTTGAAAACATCAACGACCATAAAATAAATGCTATAGAACAACTGCTACCGCAAAATTATGACGCTCTATTGACTAAACAATGACGGGGTTGGCTAAGGGGATACGAACAAACGAAATGAGTAAAAACGTTTCATAATTTCATTTTAGAGTCAGGATCAAATAGTAGGGTGTTGCTAAGTTCCTTTTGAACTTATCGCTGGATCGCTTCTAAACCGACTTGAATGAAGTGAAAGAAACCGGGAAGTAATTTCCCTACATGGAGTTAGTTCGTTTCATCGGTCGGATTAGATTGCTTCCTTGGATACGTTCGATTCGGAAACAAATGTATAATGCGTATTTTATGAACGCAAGTTTTTGTCTATAATACTGAGAAAATTAATAAAATCCTACTTAGTAATTTTACGAATGATTATGATAATCAATTGATTCAGATTTATTGAAAACTGGCCACTAAGGGTAATTTCTAATAGTAAACGCCATTATTATCTTTAGCCACTTTTCTTTGGAAGCAATTGAATCAAATAATGGTTTAGAGGCTTTTTCTCCGGAACGGAAAATCGACTTTTTGATTAATGCGGGAAAAAGTGCGAAACGCACAAAATATACTGAGAAATCCTTTTTTGGGAAAAATAGAATTTGTACAGGATGGGCTGCCTCCCCTTTGCGTTGCAAATGGATTTGCATCGGCAAATAAATTGCAGTATTAACATACACCCGGTAAAAACCTTATACCCGGTTTCCAGGCATATTGACCTGCTTAGAATGCTGAATCTTTGCTAGAAATGTTAGAATGAATTCTTGGCTGGTATGGTAATGATTTATTCCTAGTCATCAATAAGTTCCGCCAGCAGTTTTAATTCATGCTGTTTATACCGGGTCTTATCCGTATCAAAGCATTTGCTGAATTCTTCGAGCAGTTGCTGAATGATTTTTTTATTGCTGAGCGGTTTGAAATAAGAATCAACCGGCGGAACGTTTATTCTTTTTAGATAATTGTCTACATCTTTATGAGTAAACACATGACCACTCATCGGATCCACAAAAAATTCGGCTTTGTATAATGGCTCTTCGGCATGTTTTTCAAAATCATATTCTGCTTTGAAATATCCGAGCACAAATTGCCGCGGGATATTAATTGCCCGAACGGGTACATCCAGCAGCTCACTCAGGATTAAATAAAGAACTCCATTGGCAATGCCATTTCCTCTTTTTGTTTCAAGTTGTTTATTGATCAGGAACTCATCCGTCAGTTGGTAATTTACTTCTCCTCCCTTAAGGTTAAAATAATTATACAATATACTGGTAAGTACATTTATTTGTTCGAGCGGGGTGAGGTAACTGTTCAGTTCGAGCCAGATATTTCTACGGAGTTTTTCTACCTCCTGGAAAACCGGGGCCGAAGTAAGCTCCGGATATTGAAAACGGGCCACCAGCAAAGCCCCGGTGAGCAGGTCCTGGTGCGGGTGCCGGTTCCATTCTACAAATTCTTCGGTGAGATCACGATAATGTAACCGGTGAATCAGCAACTCGATCCGTTCCTGTATTCCTTCGCTGATAGTATTCTCCCACAGGTTTTCCAGGTTGGGGATAATCCCTTTTCCATAATCAACGATCCGTTTGGAAACGACTCCAAAAACTTCTTCATCCGGATAATCAATCAGGTGAAACAGGGC
>JAYSWW010000037.1:0-5896 GCA_043717805.1 Ferruginibacter sp. | reverse complement strand
TACCTTTTTTCCCATCTGTAAAAGGAACAGCTACATTTTCGATGTGATTCCCTTGCTCTTTACGGATATTTTTTATGATCGGCATTGTCTGGGCAACGATCGATTTCGTTTTGTTATTATAATTGCTGATGGTTTCGGCATACAAACGTTCGGTCAGCGCATTGTTATCATCTTTTTCCAATTGTTCTGCTGTGATGGTTGTATCAACAGCAAAATGGAGAATAACAGCGAGCTTGAAACCTTCATGATCATTCGCTTCTTTATATGCAAAGATCAAACCGTCTGCTACTGAGAAAAATGCATTGTCCAGATCAAGTGCAAGCCTTTCGCCAAACAATGCATGATTTCTTTTTCCGTAAACGACGTTGCGCTGTTTATTCATTACATCATCATATTCGAGTAACCTTTTACGTATGCCAAAGTTATTCTCTTCAACTTTTTTCTGTGCCCTTTCAATACTTTTTGTGATCATACTATGCTGGATCACTTCACCTTCTTTATACCCCATCCTGTCCATCAGGCTGGCAATACGTTCGCTTCCGAACATTCTCATTAGGTCATCTTCCAGCGAAACAAAAAAGGTGGAAGTTCCGGGATCTCCCTGCCGGCCTGCTCTTCCACGCAACTGCCTGTCTACACGGCGGCTTTCATGGCGCTCGGTACCAACAATGGCCAATCCTCCGGCTTCTTTAACACCCGGCCCGAGCTTGATATCCGTACCACGCCCGGCCATATTAGTTGCAATGGTGACAGCTCCTGCAAAACCGGCTTCGGCAACCACCTGGGCTTCTTTTGAGTGCTGCTTTGCATTCAATACATTGTGAGGGATATTCTTTTGCTTCAGCATCCTGCTCAGCAATTCACTGATCTCAACAGACGTTGTACCAACCAGGCAAGGCCTTCCGGCAGTACGCAATCTTTCTATTTCATCAATGACAGCTTTGTATTTTTCACGCTTGGTTTTGTAAACCATGTCCTGGTCATCCTTTCGGATTGCGGGAACATTCGTCGGGATCGTTACTACATCCAGTTTATAGATACTCCAGAATTCTGCTGCTTCTGTTTCGGCTGTACCGGTCATACCGGCCAGCTTGTGGTACATCCTGAAATAATTCTGAAGCGTAACGGTGGCGTATGTCTGCGTAGACGCTTCAATCTTACAGTTTTCTTTTGCTTCAATCGCCTGGTGCAATCCATCTGAATACCTTCTTCCGTCGAGAATACGGCCGGTTTGTTCATCAACGATCTTCACCGCTTCATCCATCACCACATATTCAACATCTTTTTCGAATAAAGTATACGCTTTTAACAATTGCTGAACGGTATGAATACGTTCTGCCTTTGAAGAATATTCGTTGATCAGGTTTTCTTTCCTGTGTAATTTTTCATCTGATGAAAGATCTGTTCTCTCGATCTCTCCGAGTTTTGTTGCAATATCCGGGAGTACAAAAAACTCAGGATCTTCCCCGCTTCTAGTAATTAAATTGATCCCTTTGTCTGTAAGTTCTACCTGGTTATTCTTCTCATCGATGTTGAAAAAAAGTTCAGCATCAACCTTTGGCATTTCTTTTTGTTGATCTGCCAGGTAATAGTTTTCAGTTTTTTGAAGCTTCACCCGCATCCCGGGTTCACTAAGAAATTTTATCAATGCACTGTTCTTGGGTAAACCCCGATGTGCACGCATCAGTGCAAGTCCCCCGTCTTTTGGATCATCATTGCCTTCTGCAATTTTTTTCTTTGCTTCAATGAGGAATTGGTTGGTTGCTTTTTTCTGAGCATCTACTAACTTTTCAATTCTTGGTTTTAGATCAAAGAACAATTGTGTGTTATCCCTGTGACCAATGGGACCGCTTATAATTAAAGGAGTACGGGCATCATCGATCAACACACTGTCAACTTCATCCACCATTGCAAAATGATGTTTTCGTTGAACCATTTCGTCGGGCGTGTGTACCATGTTATCTCTCAGGTAATCAAAGCCAAATTCATTGTTGGTACCATAAACAATATCTGAATTGTAGGCAGCCCTGCGATCATCGCTGTTGGGTTCGTGTTTATCAATACAATCAACTTTCAAACCCAGCCATTCAAAAATGGGGCCGTTCCATTCACTGTCCCTGCGGGCCAAATAATCATTCACGGTTACAATATGAACGCCTTCTCCCGCAAGCGCATTCAGATATGCAGGAAGTGTACTCACCAGGGTTTTACCCTCACCAGTTGCCATCTCCGAAATCTTACCTGAGTGTAATACGGCTCCTCCTATCAACTGAACATCGTAATGAACCATATTCCATTTAACGGATGAACCTCCGGCTGTCCATGTATTTTTGTAAATGGCTTTATTCCCCTCTATGACAATGTTATTCTTTTTAACGGAAAGAGTTCTGTCCAATTCAGTAGCATCAGATTCAAGGGATTCGTTTTCTTTAAACCGGCGACTTGTTTCTTTCACAACTGCAAATGCTTCCGGTAAAAGTTGTTCTAATATTTCTTCAATCTTTTTGTCACGGTCCTTCTTCAAAGCATCTACTTCTTTATAGATATTATCCCTTCCACTGATCTCTTCTGAAGGCAATGCTTCAGCTTCCTGATTTTTGATTTCAATCAGTTTGTCTGTTTCTGCCAGCCAGTCTTTTATCCGGCTTCTAAACTCATTGGTTTTATTCCTAAGTTCATTGTTTGAAAGGGTAGCGTATTCCTTAAAATAGCGGTTGATCTTTTCAACCTGTGGCAAGATCTTTTTTACGTCCTTTTCGCTTTTATTACCTCCGAATATCTTTGATATAATTCCTAACATAAGTTTCCTGTTGATGAAAATATTGTAAAAAATGCTATAATGTCAAATAGTATGCTATAAACAGTCTGCTCGCCATATTGACAGGGTGGCAAAGCTACGAAGAACTTTGCGAGTATAATCTGAGTCGAAAGCAAAATCTATGGTAAAGAAACCGCTTAATTGCTTGTATTAGAAACATACCCCCTGCTGTATTTGAATTCAACAACCTGTATTTCTTGTAGTATAAAATCGATACATTTTTAATAAAATAAACTACACTTATCTGTATATTTTCATTTTACATTTGTACCAGCAAAATTCAAAATAAAAGAATTTTAAGCTTTATTTCCTTTGCTGAAAAACCCCCAAAAAGTAAGCATGAAAAATGCTATTTGTACGAAAACCCGCTGAAAATGCGGGTTTTTGTAATTTAATTACGGGATAAATTGTTCTTATCTTCTCCCTTGAATTTTAAGCTTATTGCCTTAACTTTGCCGCTTCAAAAACAGACCAGTATGAGCGGTGCATTAAAAGAAGTAAGGAACCGGATCAAAAGTGTACAAAGCACGCAACAGATCACCAAAGCCATGAAAATGGTGAGTGCCGCTAAACTAAGACGTGCACAGGATGCCATTACACAAATGCGCCCTTATGCTCAGAAGCTTCAGGAAATGCTGAGTAATATTGTAAGCAGCAGTGACGGGAATGTTTCTATGGACCTTGCAACTGAAAGAACAGTAGAAAAAGTGATGGTAATCGTAGTGACAAGTGACCGCGGCCTTTGCGGAGGCTATAACAGCAACCTCATCAAACTGGCCAAACAGGTTATCAGGGAAAAATACCCAACCCAATCTGCCAAGGGAAATGTACAGGTACTTCCAATCGGTAAAAAAGGATACGAGCATTTTACCAAAAATGGATTTAAAGTGGTTGACGCTTATTGGGATATATTCACCGGGCTGAGTTTTGAAAAAGTACAGGCTGCAGCAAAATATGCCATGAATGCCTTTGCTGCCAAAGAAGTAGATGCCATTGAGGTTATTTACAGTGAATTTAAAAATGCAGCAACCCAACGATTTATTGCTGAACAGTTTTTACCGGTTCAAAAAGTTACTGCATTGGAAAATAAGAAAAAGTCGGATTTTATCTTTGAACCAAGCCAGGAAGTACTCATCACTGAATTAATGCCTAAAATCCTGAATACACAATTGTACAAAGCTGTATTGGATGCGAATGCGAGTGAACACGGGGCTAGAATGACAGCAATGGACAAGGCCAGTGACAATGCCAATGAATTATTAAAATCATTAAAAATAAGTTATAACCGTGCCAGGCAGGCAGCAATTACAACAGAATTGACCGAAATTGTAAGTGGAGCAGCAGCCTTGCAGGGATAATCAATTTGAAAATGAATCGATTTGGAAATTTGAAGATTGAGAGATTTTTTCAAATCATTATATAGTTTTCGTAATTTTCAAATAAGCTAATCTTCAAATTTTCAAATTAAGTAATGGAACTTTCACAGATCATACCACATATTGAAGCACTCATTTTTGCCAGTGATAAACCACTGACTTCATCAGAACTGACTGAGTATGTTAATACAGCTCTTGGTTTCATTGAAGACAGGGCAAGCCTTGACCAGGTAGAATCTGCCCTCGAAGGCATCAAAGAAAAATACAATTCAGAGTTTTATGCTTTTGAATTAAAACAAAGCGGTGGTGGATGGCAGTTCCTTACAAAACCCGAATTCCACAAAACTGTGGCATTGATCAATGCTGATAAATTCATCAAAAGACTCTCTTCTGCAGCATTGGAAACCCTTGCCATCATTGCATATAAACAACCCATTACAAAAAGTGAAATTGAATCGATCCGTGGTGTGAATTGTGATTATGCCGTTCAAAAACTTCTGGAAAAAGACCTGGTCATCATATCTGGCAGAAATGAAAATTCAGTTGGAAAACCATTGATCTACTCCACTTCCAAATCTTTTATGGATTATTTCGGAATTAACAGTGCCGAAGAGTTGCCTAAAATAAACGAAGTGCTGATGGAAGAAATGGTTAGGGCCACCGTTGTCAATGATACATACGGAGAATCAGAAAACTTATTTTCTGAAATGCCCTCCGGTATAACAGTGGAACAGGATGCTTCTGATATTGAATTACCCGGGGAAATTGAAATCGCACTTTCAACTGAAGAAATTTCGGCTACAGTTCCTTCAACGGAAAACACCGACGAGCCTGCCTGATAAAATAATTTTTATTTTTTTAATGCATTGTTTCATACAAAGCATGCTGACTTTCAAAAAAGAATGCTTTGTGAATTTTGCATTTTTTGTTACTTCAGCAACCTTTTTTTATCTTAAAATGGATATCGCTTTATGTCTACAGTACTTTCCGCAAAACAACTGATAGCCATTGCAGGGGAATTTGGCACCCCGGTTTATGTTTACCATGCTGAAAAAATTGCAGAACAATACAATAAGCTGAAACTGGCATTCAGGTCATTTGATTCAAAAATTTTCTATGCCGCCAAATCTCTCACCAACATCAATATTTTAAAATACATTCAGTCTTTGGGCGCATCGCTGGATTGTGTAAGTATAAATGAAGTAAAACTTGGACTTATGGCAGGTTTTACAAATAGTGATATTTTATACACCCCAAATTGTGTTGACTTTAATGAGATACTGGAAGCCAAAGAACTTAATGTAAATATCAATATTGATAATATCTCTATTTTAGAACAGTTTGGAAATAAATTCGGTAACAGCTACCCGGTTTGCATCCGCCTGAATCCTCACATCATGGCAGGTGGAAATTTTAAGATATCTACGGGGCATGTTGACAGCAAATTCGGGATCTCCATCCACCAGATGAGACATATAGAAAGAATCGTAAAATCAACCAATCTTCATGTAACCGGCATTCATATGCATACCGGCAGCGAGATCAAGGATATCAATGTTTTTTTAATGGGATTGGAAGTAATGTTTAGCATGGCTGAACATTTTCCGGATTTGAAATACATCGACCTCGGCAGTGGTTTTAAAGTTTCCTACCAACCCGGTGACACAGAAACCGATGTAAACCTTTTGGGTGAAAAAATTGC
>JAYSWW010000360.1:0-22531 GCA_043717805.1 Ferruginibacter sp. | reverse complement strand
CAACTTCGGGTTTACTCGCTTTAATATAACCCGGCCTGTTTCCTTTTTTTGTTGCTGCATGCAATGTGAACTGGCTGATCAGTAATATATCCCCATGCATATCTTTCACAGAAATGTTGGGTACCTTTTTTTCATCATCAAATATCCGGAGATTTACAATTTTATTACTGAGCCATTCTATGTCGGAAAAATCATCCCCGTCTTCAATTCCAACTAACACAAGCAACCCGGGCCCGATTGATGCTTTTATTTTTCCGTCAATGGCCACACTGGCTTTGGATACACGTTGAATAACTGTTCGCATGGCTGCATAAATATTTCAATAAAGATATGCCGCTGAATTGAGTCCCGAAACACAGATATATAAATAACACTACTATGTTTGGTAAAGAAACAATGATCGTAAGATCATATCCGTTGTTACAATATATTTCCCCGGTTAAAAAATTTTTTCTTTCCACAAAAGGTGCAAAACTCATCAAAATCAATCTCCATTTGATTTATCAAATTATACACAATTTTTGTCCACAGGATGGGGAAATTAAGAAATATGAAAGTTGATATACATCTGATATTTTCGTTCTCCTTCGGGACTTAACAATTTCATAACCTTACTAACCAACTATATAAAAATCATGGCCTCCAAAAAACAATCGCCACCAGGACTGCAGTTCAGCCGCCAGTTCACCAAAGACGGGGTGAGCCCGTTTGACATGTTCGAATATGATTACCGGACATCAGTAATAAAAAATCCTACAGGAGAAGTTGTTTTCCAGATGGATAATGTGGAAGTACCGAAACAGTGGAGCCAGATCGCTACAGATATTTTAGCACAAAAATATTTCAGGAAAGCAGGGGTACCCCAGGCAGACGGTTCTACCGGCAGGGAAACAACAGCCAAACAGGTGGCACACCGTATGGCACATTGCTGGAAAGTTTGGGGCGAGCGGTATCATTATTTTGCTTCTGAAAATGATGCAACCATTTTTTATGATGAACTTGTTTATTCTATATTAAACCAGGCCTGTGTACCAAACAGCCCGCAATGGTTCAATACAGGATTGCACGAAGTATACGGCATTACCGGAAAACCACAGGGTCATTATTTTGTTGATCCAAAAGACGGGCAATTAAAAAAATCAACATCTGCTTATGAACGCCCTCAACCTCATGCCTGTTTCATTTTAAGTGTTGATGATGACCTGGTGAACGAAGGCGGCATTATGGATCTTTGGGTTAGAGAAGCAAGGATCTTTAAATACGGATCCGGTGTTGGAACAAACTTCAGCAATATACGCGGTGAAGGAGAAAAATTAAGTGGTGGTGGAACATCCAGCGGATTGATGAGTTTCTTAAAGATAGGAGACCGAGCAGCAGGAGCTATTAAAAGCGGCGGTACCACCAGGCGTGCTGCTAAAATGGTTTGCCTTGACCTGGACCACCCGGAAATTGTTGAATTTGTAAACTGGAAAGTAAAAGAAGAAGATAAAGTTGCTGCGCTGATCGCTGCAGGTTATGCAAGCGATTATGAAGGTGAGGCATACAGAACAGTGAGCGGGCAAAACAGCAATAACTCTGTACGCATACCAAATTCATTTTTTAAAGTGCTTGATGAGAACGGCGATTGGGAACTGAAAGGAAGAAGCGATGGCCGCACCATGAGGACCGTAAAAGCAAAAGAACTCTGGGAACAGATCAACTATGCAGCATGGCGCTGTGCAGATCCGGGCACGCAATATGATACTACCATCAACGAATGGCATACTTGTCCTGAAGGCGGGCCGATAAGAGCGTCTAATCCTTGCAGTGAATATATGTTTTTGGACAATACGGCCTGTAACCTGGCAAGTGTAAATCTCCGCCAGTTCTTTGATGAATCAGATAACAGTTTCAATGTGGCCGGTTTTGAACATACCTGCCGCCTTTGGACAGTCGTATTGGAGATCTCTGTATTGATGGCTCAGTTCCCATCCAAAGAAGTTGCTCAATTAAGTTATGATTACAGAACACTGGGACTTGGTTATGCAAATCTTGGAAGCATGCTGATGGTAAGCGGTATCGCATACGACAGTGAAGCTGCCAGGGGAATTGCAGGAGCCATCACAGCGATCATGACCGGAATTTCTTATAAGACATCCGCTGAAATGGCAGCGTTCTTAGGCACCTTTGACCGCTACAAGGAAAATAAAAAACACATGCTTCGTGTGATGCGCAACCACCGTGCTGCTGCATACGACGCTTCCGATGCATACGAAGGCATTGAAATAAAACCACAGGGCATCAATGCAAAATACTGTCCGGATTATTTATTAAAAGCAGCCACCAAAGCCTGGGATGATGCCGTACAAATGGGAGAAAAATACGGTTACCGCAATGCACAAACGACTGTGATCGCCCCAACGGGAACCATCGGACTGGTAATGGATTGCGATACAACAGGTGTTGAACCGGATTTTGCTCTGGTGAAATTTAAAAAATTAAGCGGTGGTGGTTATTTCAAGATCATCAACCAAAGTGTTCCGCAGGCTTTGCGTAACCTGAAATACAGTGAATCTGAAATAAATGACATCGTTAATTATGCAAAAGGGCAGGCCACTTTAAAAGGAGCTCCCTATATCAATGAAGATTCTCTCAGCAAAAAAGGTTTTTTACCGGCTGATATTGAAAAGCTGAATGCCGCCATGGCCAGTGCATTTGAAATCGGTTTCGTATTCAATGTTTATACACTGGGAGAAGAATGTTTACAGCGCCTGGGCTTTACCGCCGACCAATACTATGATTTCGGATGGAGCCTGCTGGAAGCTCTTGGATTCTCTGATGAGGAAATAGATGCTGCCAATATTTATATCTGTGGTACCATGACAGTTGAAGGCGCTCCATTATTAAAAGATGAACATTTGCCTGTTTTTGATTGTGCAAACAAATGCGGACAAATTGGCCAGCGCTACATTCATGCACACGGGCATATCCGTATGATGGCTGCAGCACAACCATTCCTGAGCGGTGCGATCAGTAAAACGATCAACCTGCCCAATGAAGCAAACATGGAAGAGATCGCAGATTCTTACCGCCTTAGCTGGGAACTTGGCTTAAAAGCATGTGCACTTTACCGTGATGGTTCAAAACTGAGCCAACCCTTGAGCAACAAATCAGACAAGAAAAAGAAAACAGCAGATGAACCAGTTGAAGTTGCAGAAACAGCAGAAATAAAACATGAATCATCAATGGTTGACATGGCAAAACTCACCATTGATGAATTACTTGAAGAAATGAACAAGCGTGTACAAAGCAGCGCAGATACTTCCCTGAAACGCCAGTTGGCCATGATCGTTGAAAGAAGGTCATTGCCCGCCAAACGCCGGGGCTTTACACAAAAAGCAAAAATAAACGGACAGGCACTGTTCCTGCGTACCGGCGAATACAATGATGGCACTTTGGGAGAGATCTTTATTGATATGGCCAAAGAAGGTGCTACCATGCGCAGTATGCTTAACTGTTTTGCCATTGCCATTTCCATCGGTTTACAATATGGCGTACCATTGGAAGAATATGTTGAGAAATTTGTATTCACCAGGTTTGAACCAGCCGGAATGGTAGATCATCCGAATATCAAAACCACCACTTCAATCATAGATTTCATGTTCCGCTCCCTGGCGTACGAATACCTTGGCAGGAATGACCTGGTTCATGTACTGGACAAACCTGAAGTACAAAACCTGGGCAACGATCCATGGGATGCCAATACACCAACCATTGGTGACCGTAAACATGAATTGAGTGAAGTAAGGGTATTGGGAAACACACAACCACAGCCTGAAGGAGTGAAAGCACATCGTTTACACACGGTAAAGCCTGCCGGAAATATGGACGCAGTAAGTGCGGCTAACAAATCAATGCAGGGAGATGCGCCGGCATGTAATGTTTGCGGTCATATAACTGTACGCAGCGGCACCTGTTACAAATGTTTGAATTGTGGAAACAGTTTGGGTTGCAGTTAAAATATCAGGTTAAATAAGCACAACTATAAAAACCATCAGTCTAAAAACTGGTGGTTTTTTATTTAGATAACAATAACTGTTGTCGGGGTATCGAACCACCGACAGGGTTGTGAACTACCCCGACAGCGGTTGCAAACCCTGTCGGCGGTTTTGAAGAATATTAAGCAGGTATAAAGAAAGATTAACGAGATCTCTTCCTCAACACATTCAATTAATTTAAATTGGTCTATGCGTATTATCGAACCCTTGAAAGCCGGGAATATTTACCATTTGTTTAATCGTGGAATAAATGGAGAAAATATTTTTAAAGAAACCCGGAATTATTATTATTTTTTAGACAAATACAAAGAATATTGTTCTGATATTCTGGAGACTTATGCTTTTGCACTCCTTAAAAATCACTTTCATTTAATGGTAAAAATTAAAGAAAACATTTTCGTTGCAAGAAGAGATGGCAAAGCTGAGATTGAACTAAATGCATCAAGACAGCTTTCACATTTTTTCAACTCTTATGCACAATCATATAATGCTGCTTATAACAGGCATGGAAAACTATTAGAAGAACCCTTTAAAAGAAAAATGGTGGATGTCGATGGTTATTTTACTTCACTTATTTATTACATTCATTTTAACCCGCAGCAGCATGGCTTTATAACTGATTTTAGAAATTGGGAATTTACTTCCTGGCATGCATTGCTAAGTGATAAAGAAACTTTTCTTGCCAAAGAAAAAATAATGGAATGGTTTGGCTCAAAAAAACATTTTGTGGACGCTCATGTAGTTAATGCAGGATTAACTGATATTCATCATTTAATAATAGAGTGATTGTTTTTGAAATAACCCCTGCCTGACTGCGCCAAGCAGGCAGGGCTGTCGGAGTTTGCAACCGCCGACAGGTTTGGATCCATAACCCCGACAGCGGCTTTAGCCCTGTCAGCAGTTATTGGCAAATAAAAACCCTTCCTTGTCTTAAAATCCCTAATCTCCTATCTTTGCGCCCATGGCAAACGATACAAATAATCCCGCCTTGCCGGCAGGCAGGTTCCAGGAACTGATCTCCCATTGTAAAGAATACGGGTATATTTTTCAATCATCAGAATTGTATGATGGCCTCAGTGCAGTATATGATTACGGGCAAATGGGTGCCCAATTGAAAAAGAATTTACGCGATGAGTGGTGGAAAAGCATGACTCAACTCAATGAAAATATTGTGGGTATTGATGCTGCTATTTTCATGCATCCAACAGTATGGAAAGCGAGTGGCCACGTAGATAATTTCAGCGACCCGATGATCGATAACAAGGATAGTAATAAAAGATACCGCGTTGATCATCTGATCGAAGGATATACAGATGAATTGAAAGCTGCCGGTAAAGCAACTGAAGCTGATGCAATTCTTTCTGCAATGGATGCCTTGCTTGCAAAAGATGATTATGCAGGATTAAAAACATTGATCGAGGACAATAAAATAAAATGTGCCGTTAGTAAAACCTGTAACTGGACCGATGTCCGACAGTTCAACCTGATGTTTAAAACCGAATTTGGTGCAGTAGCGGCGGAAGTGGAAGGCGAAAACATTGTTTACCTCCGTCCGGAAACAGCCCAGGGAATCTTTGTAAATTTTTTAAATGTGCAAAAAACGGGGCGTATGAAAATACCTTTTGGTATTGCACAAACCGGCAAAGCATTCAGGAATGAAATTGTTGCAAGGCAGTTCATTTTCCGCATGCGTGAATTTGAACAAATGGAAATGCAGTTCTTTGTACGTCCGGGCACACAAAAAGAATGGTATGACTATTGGAAAAATGAAAGAAAAAAATGGCATGAAAGCATTGGCATCCCTGCATCAAAACTACGGTTTCACGATCATGTAAAACTGGCACATTATGCAGATATGGCACTGGATATTGAATTTGAATTTCCTTTTGGATGGAAAGAACTCGAAGGGATACACAGCCGTACCGACTTTGACCTTACACAGCATTCTACATACAGTAAAAAGAAGATACAGTATTTCGACAATGACCTGAATGCTGAAGGAAAGCCTTATGGGAACTATACACCTTATGTGGTTGAAACTTCTGTTGGATTAGACAGGTTATTCCTTACTGTTATCAGCCTTGCTTATGCTGAAGAAAAATGGGCAAAAGAAGATGGAACGGAAGACAGCAGGGTGGTATTGAGAATTCCCGCAAAGATCGCCCCAATGAAGCTTGCTATATTGCCATTGTTAAAAAAAGACGGCCTTCCGGAAATTGCCAAAGAGCTGATGAATGAATGCAAGCAGGCTTTTCATTGTTTTTATGAAGAAAAAGATGCTATTGGTAAACGTTACCGCCGCATGGATGCCATTGGAACTCCATTTTGCGTTACCATCGATCACCAGACCAAAGATGACAATACGGTAACCATAAGGTACAGAGACAGCATGCAACAGGAAAGAGTTCCCATTGCAAATGTGAAGGATATCATTTCAAAAGCAATTTCATAAATTCTGCTGTATTATTTAATCCCTGTAACATTAACAACGTTACAGGGATTTTTCATTTAAGAAAGAATCTGTTCCGATATAAATTAATATGACAGAAATCATTTTATCAATTGAACTACATCAGCCTTCCTTTTAAATTCCATTTATAATTTGCCTGGGTTAAAATAGCCATTTTCATGGGTAAGATGAAAACTTACCCTTTCAAAACATTAAATATGTCTGCACCTGACATTACAAAAGCTGTTGATCTTTCCACGCATGCTGAAGGTACGGGCCCAAAGAGATTCCGCCGGCCGGAATATGTTGATTTTATGCCTCCCTGCAACAGCGCCTGCCCGGCTGGTGAAAATATCCAGGCATGGATGGCACATGCCAAGGCCGGTAATTATTACGATGCTTTTCAAACATTGGTTGAAGACAATCCTTTTCCGGCTATCATGGGAAGGGTTTGTGTAAAACCCTGTGAAACCGGTTGCAACAGAACACATATAGATACAACTGTAAATATTCACGCAGTTGAAAGATATATTGGAGATGAGGCCATCAGACAGCAATGGCTCATTAAAAATGCTGTAAAACCAACCGGAAAAAAGGTACTGGTTGTTGGCTCAGGTCCTGGTGGCTTGTCTGCAGCTTATCATTTGGCCAGGTTGGGACATACTGTTGAAATATATGATGCATCAGGCCATCCGGGAGGATTGTTGTGGACCGGCGTACCCGATTACCGCTTGCCAAAGGAAATATTGGATGCGGAGATCAACCGGATGTTAAAGCTGGGAATAACCATCAGGCAAAACTATAAGGTGCAGGACCTGCAGTTGGAAAAAGAATCCGGAAAATTTGATGCCGTTTATCTCTCCATTGGGGCACAGTTGATTCATCCCGAAGAAATAACTCATGATGATTCTGTTTATATAACAGATGCGTTTTCATTTTTCAATGAAGTGAAATCAAATCCATCTCCTTATATCAAAAAGAAAGTTATTGTTTATGGTGGTGGCAAACTGGCTTTATACCTTGCCCGTATGGTCAAACGTTATGGATCAGAAGTATCTGTTTATTTTCCCGGAGATAAAAAACTAATGCCGGCTTATGATTATGAAACAGAAGATGCATTGGCTGAAGGCGTTGATGTGATCCTTTTGAGAAGTATCAGGAAAATAGAAAAGAATAAGATCAGCCTGGAGAAAATGAAAGTTGAAAAAGGAAAGGCAACCGGTACAGATGAATTTG
Organism: Ferruginibacter sp.; assembly: GCA_043717805.1. Classification (GTDB taxonomy): domain Bacteria; phylum Bacteroidota; class Bacteroidia; order Chitinophagales; family Chitinophagaceae; genus Ferruginibacter. Next base: position 14,809 of record JAYSWW010000360.1, on the reverse strand, counting down.
AAACCATAGAAGCTGATGTACTGATAAATGCAAACAGACAGGAGTCGGATGCAGCATTCCTTCGTTCAGTGAAAGACATTGTGATCAATGAAGATGGAACGGTTGTAATAGATCCGCAGCGTATGACCGGTCATGAAGGCGTTTTTGCAGGCGGCGATATGTTGCCGGGTGAGAACAGAAGTTCCACGATAGCAATTGGGCATGGTAAAAAAGCAGCCCGATATATCCATGGTTACCTTTTACAGGAACCTTATCAAAAGCCTGATAAACATCCAACTGCCGGTTACAGGAAATTGCATATGTGGTATAAAACAGATGCCCCGCAAAAGGAACAGGATAAACTGCTTCCGGATGTTGCTGTAAAAAGCTTTGATGAAGTGATAGGAGGCCTTCCTGAACACGAAGCCAGGTACGAAGCACAACGTTGCCTGAGCTGTGGCAATTGTTTTGAATGTGACGGCTGCTTTGGTGCATGCCCTGAAGATGCTATTATAAAACTGGGTAAGGGTAACCGTTATAAATTTAATTTTAATGCATGTACCGGTTGCGGGGTATGCTTCGAACAATGCCCCTGCCATGCCATTGAAATGATTCCTGAACCTGTTAATTCAACTACTGATGTCAAGTAATAAAAATACAATTGCAACAATAGATGGAAATGAAGCGGCTGCGTATGTAGCTTACCGTGTCAATGAAGTTTGTGCCATCTATCCAATTACCCCGTCATCCACCATGGCCGAACTGGCTGATGAATGGGCATCAAAGGGAATAAAAAATATATGGGGGTCTGTACCTGAAGTGATGGAAATGCAAAGTGAAGGAGGTGCTGCCGGTACCGTACATGGAGCATTGCAAACAGGGTCTCTTACCACCACATTTACGGCTTCCCAGGGTCTGATGCTGATGCTGCCAAACATGTATAAGATCGCAGGCGAATTAACAGCAACTGTTTTCCATGTAGCTGCCCGCTCATTGGCTGCACAAGGGCTTTCTATTTTTGGCGATCACCAGGATGTGATGGCTGCAAGAACCACCGGCTTTGCCTTACTATGTTCTGCAAGTGTACAGGAAGCTCATGATTTTGCGTTGATCGCCCAGGTTGCAACTTTAAGATCAAGGATCCCTTTTGTACATTTCTTTGACGGTTTCCGTACTTCACATGAAGTGAATAAACTGGAACTGCTTACAGATGCCCAGATAAGATCAATGATACCGGATGAGCTGGTGATCGCTCATCGAAAAAGAGGATTGAACCCCGAACATCCTTTTATCAGAGGTACCGCACAAAATCCTGATGTGTATTTCCAGGGAAGGGAAACGGTGAATACTTTTTATAACAACACAGCAGGCATAGTAGAAAAAGTGATGAAAGATTTTGAGAAAATGACCGGTAGAAAATATGAACTCTTTCAATACAGTGGTGCAGCCGATGCGGAACGTGTTTTGATTATAATGGGCTCAGGTGCTGAAACTGCGGCTGAAACTGTAGCAGCATTGAATGCTGCAGGAGAAAAAACCAGTGTGATACAGGTTCGTTTGTACAGGCCCTTCTCACTGGATCATTTATTAAAAGTATTACCTGGATCTGTAAGGTCAATTGCCATCCTTGACAGGACCAAAGAATCCGGTGCCGCCGGCGAACCCATGTACCAGGATATACTCTCAACATTGGTTGAAGCCATGCAACAAGGCAAACTTAAACAATTACCCAATTTAGTGGGTGGCCGCTATGGCCTATCTTCCAAAGAATTCACTCCCGCAATGGTAAAAGCAGTGTTTGATGAATTAAAGAAAAAACATCCTAAAAATAATTTCACAGTTGGCATCAATGACGATGTTACACACCTGAGCCTGCCATATGACCCTTCTTATAAATTAGATGAATCGGAATGGAGACAGGGCCTGTTTTTTGGATTGGGTGCAGATGGAACAGTTGGTGCCAATAAAAATACGATCAAGATCATTGGAGAAAATACACCGCTGTATGCACAAGGCTATTTTGTATATGATTCAAAAAAATCAGGTGCCAGAACGGTATCGCATTTAAGATTCGGGCCAAAACCAATCCGTGCCCCTTACCTTATCTCAAAGGCTGATTTTATTGCCTGCCATCAGTTCAATTTCACTGAAAAAGTTGAGATGCTTGAATATGCCGCTGATGGAGCTACTTTCCTGCTGAACAGCCCTTACAGCAAAGATGAGGTATGGGATAAATTAACGGGCCAGGTTCAGAAAAGTATCATTGATAAAAAATTAAAATTTTATGTCATTGATGCAACAACCGTGGCAAGGGATACGGGAATGAGTGGACGCATCAACACCATCATGCAAACCTGTTATTTTGCATTATCCGGTGTATTGCCAAGGGAAAATGCCATCAAACAGATTAAGAAAGCGATCGAAAAAACTTATTTTAAAAAAGGGCAAAAAGTAATTGATCAGAATTTTGTTGCAGTGGATACTACATTGGCAAATATGTATGAAGTGAATTATCCTGCAAAGGTATCGGCTGCTGATCATAATTTGTCAACAGTCTCAGATAAGGCTCCGGAATTTGTAAAAAATGTTACAGCAGTAATGATGGCCGATCATGGTGATCAATTACCGGTTAGTATGATGCCAATAGACGGAACCTATCCAAGTGGCACCACTCAATGGGAAAAAAGGAATGTATCAGACATTGTTGCTTTGTGGGAACCTGACCTTTGTATCCAGTGCGGCAATTGTGCGTATGTATGCCCGCACAGTGTGATAAGGGCAAAGTTCTATCACAAAGACAATTTGAAAAAAGCTCCCGATGGGTTTAAGCATGCACCTATAAATGCAAGGGGATTTCCTGAAACACAATATTCATTGCAGGTTTACCTTGAAGACTGTACCGGATGTAATTTATGTGTGGAAGTATGCCCTGCAACTGACCCGGCCAACCGTTCCCGCAAGGCAATCAATATGGGAGAAAAAGAACCGGTATTAAAAACAGAACAAAAAAATATTGAGTTCTTTGAAGGCATTACCTGGAACGACCGCTCAAAAATTGATTTCTCCACCGTACATGGAGCTCAATTCCTTGAACCGTTGTTTGAATTTTCCGGAGCCTGTGCCGGCTGCGGTGAAACTCCTTATTTAAAATTATTATCACAATTATTTGGCGACCGCTTACTGGTAGCAAATGCTACAGGTTGTTCTTCCATCTATGGTGGCAATCTGCCAACCACTCCATGGACAGTTAACAAAGATGGCCGTGGTCCCGCCTGGTCCAATTCGCTGTTTGAAGACAATGCAGAGTTTGGATTGGGGATGCGAATCACTGCCGACAACCAATTGAATATTGCAAAACAATATTTACAGGAATTAAAAGGAGAATTGGGAGAAGAAACAGTGAATGAAATATTGAATGCTCCGCAGGTACTTGAATCTGAATTGGCGATGCAGCAATTGCGGGTACAGTTACTAAAAGAAAAATTAAAAACAATGACATCTTCTGCTGCTTCACATCTTTTGTCTGTAGCAGACCAGTTGGTTCGCAGGAGTGTTTGGTTGGTGGGCGGCGATGGATGGGCATATGATATTGGCTATGGTGGTTTGGACCATGCGTTGGCAAGCGGAAGGAATATAAAGATCCTGGTGCTGGATACCGAAGTATATTCAAACACCGGGGGGCAGTCTTCCAAATCCACTCCAACAGCAGCTACGGCAAAATTTGCTGCTGGTGGTAAATCAGGTGGTAAAAAAGACCTGGCGATGCAGGCCATATCTTACGGTAACGTGTATGTTGCCAGGGTTGCTTTTGGTGCCAACCCCCAACAAACATTGTTAGCCATGAGGTAAGCAGAGGCGTATGACGGGCCGGCATTGATACTGGCTTACAGCCATTGTATTGCACATGGTTATGATCTGAAGAACGGGCTGGATCAGCAGAACAAAGCTGTGGCAAGTGGCCACTGGCCGTTGCTGAGATACAACCCTACCCTGAGAAAGAAAAATCAAAATCCATTTGTGTTGGATTCGCCACGACCAACGATCAATTTAAAAGAATATGCTTACAACGAATTGCGTTACAAGGTGCTTACCATAACCAACCCTGAAGCTGCTGAAAGGCTGATGAAACATGCACAGGAACTTGTAAACCTGAAATGGAAAACGTATGAAGAACTGGCCACAAAACAAGCGATCGATTTTGTGCCGGTGAACTAATAAAAATTGATAAAATGAAAATACATGCAACGTATATGGGATTGAAATTAAATTCTCCCATTGTAGTTTCTGCCTGTACGTTATCAGAGCAAACGGACAACATATTAAGAATGGAAGACAATGGTGCAGGTGCCGTTATCCTTTCTTCTTTATTTGAAGAACAGATAAGAAAAGAAGAAGCAGGATTTACAACAGTCATGTCTGAAACCTCTTACTCTTTTGCCGAAGCGTTGGATTTTTTTCCTGATCTGAATGAATACAATGTAGGAACTGACGAATACATGGAAAACATACGTAAGGCAAAAGAAAGGGTTAACATTCCCATCATCGGCAGCTTAAATGGCATTACAAATGAAGGCTGGATAGAATATTCAAAACTGATGGAGGAAGCAGGTGCTGATGGCATTGAAGTGAATATTTTCTTTATCCCCGAAGATATCACCATGTCATCCTCTGAAGTGGAACACCGCTACCTGAATATCATTGAATCTATCAGGCGTTCGGTTAAAATTCCGGTAGCAGTAAAACTCAATCCTTATTTCAGTGCCATGGGAAACATGGCTTTGCGCATGAAAAATTCCGGTGCAGATGCTTTGGTATTTTTCAACCGGTTTTATCAACCGGATTTTGATATCAATGAACTTATAATTAAAAATGACCTGAATTACAGTGATCCAAGCGAGATCAGGTTACCGCTTTTGTGGATCGCATTATTATATGGAAAAGTAAACCTGTCGCTTGCTGCAACAACTGGAGTTCAGACCGCAAATGAAGTAATTAAATATATACTGGCAGGTGCTGATGCTGTGATGACCGCTTCTTCGCTTTATAAAAACGGTATCCCTTACTTAAAAGTGCTGAATAAGGAATTGCAGGACTGGATGTTCAGGATGGGTTTTGATGAAATTGAATCTTTTAAAGGAATTATGAGCCAGCAACACATATCAGACCCAACAGCATATGAACGCAGTAATTATATCAAGATCCTTGGAAGGCTGAAATGAATTCAGAAAATACCTGGTCTGATCAATAAATTAAAACTATTTCAGTTCATAATATGGTATTTTATCATGACTCACTGATTCATGCTGTTGCCAATATGCCAGGGTAACAACATGTCCATCCGGTGTTTTAAGCAATCTCCCGAAAATAGCATTGATGGTATTAAAAGTATAATCTGTTACTCCAACTGTAAAGGTTTCCGGGCCTTTTAAAACCGGTTCAGGCGTTGTGGCTGTTTCTCCTTCTTCCGTTTTAACAACAGCGGCAGCAGCCGTTTTTGGTGGCGGGGTTGGAACAACAACAACGGTAAATTTATTATGCTCCAATATTTTTTGCAAGAACTTTACCCTTTCTGCAGAAACATTTTTTTCTACAATTCCACATTTAATACCATCCAGTTCTTCAAATTCGTGGTTCTTATTTATTGCCATTTTAAAAGGTTTAAGGTTTAAGGTTTAGGGTTTAGGGTCTTTCACATATACCTTCAACCTTTCACTTTACAGCAATTGACTTATATAATCATAGATCCAGCTTAACAAACCTGTCAGAATAATACCTGCTGCACAAATGATCAATGCCATTTTTGTTGAGAACTGAATATTGATTTTTTCTATTGGCTGATCATTTTTATCCATGAATATTGCCCTGACAACCCTTAAATAATAATACAATGAAACGATCATGTTCAATGCCGCAATGGTAATGAACATATAACTTCCCTGTGTTGCGCCTGCGGTGATCAAAAATAATTTACCAAAGAAACCTGCAGTTGGTGGTATCCCGGCAAGTGAGAATAAAGCCAAAGCCATTGTCCAGCTTAAAAAAGGATTGGTCTTGTACAACCCTTTATAATCATCAATTTTTTCTTTGCCTGTCTGGGAAGCAATGGTAGCAGCCACTCCAAATGCTGCGAGGTTTGAAAAAGTATAGATCAAAATAAAATAAACGACTGAAGTAGTCCCTGCAGGTGAATTGGCACTCATTCCCACCAATATAAAACCAACCTGTGCAATGGATGAAAATGCAAGGAACCGCTTTATGTTTTGCTGTCTAAGTGCAAACAGGTTACCAATGATCATGGTAGCAATAGAGAGAAGCATAACCATATTATACCAGACATCATGCATGGGTTGAAAAACCTTATACAGGGTTGCCATGAATATGAATGCAACAGATCCTTTTGAGACAACTGATAAAAAAGAAGTGGTTGCAAAAGGAGCTCCTTCATAAACATCCGCTGTCCATAAATGAAAAGGAACTATGGATAATTTGAAAGCAAAAGCTGTAAATAAAAACACAAAGACCATTGTCAATAAAGGGCTTCCATAGAGCAAAGCAGGCATGGCAGCAAAACTTATTGTACCGGTTACACCGTAAATCAATGAGATGCCGAATAACAATATACCCGATGAAAATGCCGATGACAAGATCATCTTCATAGCTGCTTCTGAAGAAAGTTTTTTCTCCAGGTCAAAATTGGCCATGGCCGCAACAGGTATTGTTGCAAGTTCCAATGCAAGAAAAAACATCAGCAGGTTACCGCTGGAGATCATAAAGAACATACCCAGCAATGCCGATAACATCAGCATGAAGAATTCGGGCATGTGTTCATTCTTCTTAAACCAATCTGCAAATAACAATGAAATCAGGTATACGCCCAGGTTCAGAATATTTTTCTGAAAAATGATCAGTGCATTGGTATAAAACATTCCGTCAAATAAACTTCCGGTTGAATTAAAAAAGAAACCCGATATGAAATTTGCCAATAATAAGAACTGGATGCCCGGTAACAATGTTTCATTCTTTATTCCCTTGCCTATTTTAATGAACAAAAGCATAAAGATGATGGCGGTTACCAGCAACTCAGATCTCATCAATGTAAAAAACTCATTCATTCAATCTTGTTTATTTTGCTACAGATAATTTTTGCATGATCAGTTCAGTCCCCGGGCTGATGAGGTCATTCAACCAGAACGGGGCCAGGCCAATTGCAATGATTCCAATTATTAAAATGATGGCAGCGAGTTTTTCATTCCAGGTGGCATCATTCAAAGTCTCATAGCCTGCTTTTAAAGGGCCCATGGCTGTTTGTCCAACAGCTCTTAAAATATAGACAGCCGTTACAACAATTGACATACAGGCTGCAATGGTTGCTACCCTGTGAAATGTATCCGTATGTTCCCATGAACCCATAAAAATGGTCATTTCTGCTACAAAGCCGCTAAGCCCTGGTAGTCCCAATGAACACAATCCCACAATAAATAAAACAGTGGTGATAAAGGGCATCACTTTCAGCAACCCTCCCATTTCGCTCACCTTCCTGGTATGTGTACGTTCATAGATCATTCCTATTACAGCAAAGAAAAGGGCTGTCATCAAACCATGTGATACCATTTGCATTACTGCGCCGGTCATGGCAGTTTTTGTAAGCATCCCTATTCCAAGTAATACAAATCCGCAATGGCTTACTGAAGAATATGCATTGATGTATTTCAGGTCCTTCTGCATCATTGTGGCGAATGCGCCATATAAAATTGCAATGCTTGAAAGCACAATGATGATATTGGCATATTCCTTTGCACCATCAGGCATGATATAAGTTGCTACCCGCAAACAGCCGTATCCGCCAAGCTTCATGGAAATTCCAGCCAGGAACATAGACCCGGCTGTTGGTGCTGATGAGTGACCATCGGGCACCCATGTATGAAATGGAAACAGTGCACCGAATACACCAAAGCCAACGAACAATAACGGGAAACATATTTTTTGCGCTTCAATGGGAATATGCAGTTGTGACAATGTCAAAAGGTCAAAGGTTTTTTCCGGCGTGGAAAAATAAAGTCCGAGTAAACCAACCAGCACCAAAGCAGAACCACCCATTAACATCAATGCAAGTTTATTGGCCGCATATTCTTTTTTGCCGCTGCCCCAGATCCCTATCAATAAGTATTTTGGTATCACTGCTATTTCCAAAAAGAAGAAAAGAATGAAAAGATCAAGCGAAATGAAAAAGCCATAGGCGCCCAGGCTGAGTAAGATGAGCAAGAAATAAAATTCCTTCGTCATCTTTGTAACATTCCAGGATACAAGCACCCCGGCTACCACTACAAATGCAGTTAGCAAGATCATTGCGATTGAAATTCCATCCACGCCCAGGTGAAAAGTAATATGCCATGCAGGGAACCAGTTGTATTGTTGTTCAAATAACATTTGTGAAATATTCCCGGTTGCTCTTTCATTCTGAAATGCGAATAATAATACAAATGCAATTGAAAGCTGGATAACTGCACCGGCCAAAGCAACCAGTTTTACCTGTTGCGCATTCCGCATAAGCAGGATTGCAACTGCAGTTAACAATGGTAATAATATTAGTAAAATCAAATTCATTAAAACGATTTAGGGTTTAAGGTTTAGGGTTTAGGGTTTAGGGTTTTATCAACATTAAACTTAAAACCCAAAACTAAAATTTCCATATATATATAAATAATACAGCTAACCCGATAACTCCTGCTAAAAAGTAAATCGCATATTGCTGTACTTTCCCCGATTGAAATCTTTTAATTTTTTCTGAAACAAATGCAGTTGAATTGCCCGTTGCATTTACCATTCCATCCACAATATTTTTATCAATCCAGGCAGCAGGCCTGCCAATCAGATTGAAAATTATTTTTTGGGTGATGAATACATACAATTCATCGATGTAAAATTTATGATAAGCAGCTTTATACATTCCATTGAGAGAATCAGCGATCCTGTCTGGCTTATCATTTTGCTTTTTATACAACCACATGGCAATGAAAATTCCTGTTAATCCAAGCACTACCGGTGCAATAGAAAATTCCAGGTGAAATTTAGTTTCCAAAGCTGTTCCGTCAGAACTAACAAAATGGCCAAATGGTATGAAGCCGGCAACAGCAGCACCAACAGCCAATAAAAGCAATGGCCCCATCATGGCAAATCCGCCTTCTCCATGATTTACAGAATGCTGGTGATGTTCCTTATTCCAGAAAATACTGAAATATAAACGGAACATATAAAAAGCAGTTAGCCCGGAGGTGATCAATGAGATCCAGTAAATGGCCCGGTTGTGTTGATAGGCTGCTAATAATATCTCTTCCTTACTGAAGAATCCTGCAAATGGCGGCACACCGGCAATGGCCAGGCATGCAATTAAAAATGTGATATGCGTAATTGGTAAGAATTTTCTTAACCCGCCCATGTCTTTCATTTCATTGCTGTGAATAAAATGAATAACGGCACCGGCAGCGAGGAACAACAATGCTTTAAACATGGCATGGGTAAACAAGTGAAACATGGAAGCAGTAAAACCCAAACCATTCTCTCCTCCTGAACCTGAAACACCTAACGCAAACATCATAAAACCAATTTGCGACATGGTTGAATATGCCAGTACTCTTTTAATATCTGTTTGAGTACAGGCAATGACTGCTGCAAATAAAGCAGACGTGATGCCTACATATGTAATTACATCCAAAGCCGGTGGCGACATACTAAAAACCGGAAACAACCTGGCCACCAAAAATACACCAGCCACTACCATGGTTGCAGCATGAATCAATGCAGATACGGGTGTGGGGCCTTCCATGGCATCGGGCAACCAGATGTGCAAGGGGAACATGGCGCTCTTGCCTGCACCACCAATGAATACCAATATTAAACCCCATGTTAATGCAGATATTCCCAGGAATGATGAGGCCACCGCTGTTTTTAATTCATTGGATTCCGGAGAGGTCAGTCGTTGAATAAGCGTATTGAAATCAAGTGTTCCTGCATAAAAAGACAGCACCAGTATGCCGACCAGGAATCCAAGATCTGCAAAACGGGTAACAATAAACGCTTTCTTACAGGCGGCAACTGCACTCGGACGATCATAATAATAACCGATCAGCAAGAAAGAAGAAACACCTACCAATTCCCAGAAAATATACATCTGGAAAATATTGGATGAGATGACCAATCCCAACATGGAAAAAGTAAACAGTCCAAGAAAGGCATAATATGTGGGAAATCGCTCTTCGCCCTTCATGTAAGCAAGGCTGTAAATATGTACCATTAGTGAAACAAAAGTTACTACCAACAGCATCATTACAGAAATCGGATCGAGGATAATACCCATATTAATTGAAACGCCCTGGGAAAATTCAAGCCAGGTATATTGCAATGGAACCAGTTTTTGATAAACGCCGTTCAGTTTTCCAACCTCAAAGAAATAAACATAAGCTGTATAGAATGATAACAGTGTTGAAGCCAGTAATAAAGCGGTACCGATGATCCCGGAACTGTTTTTAAAATATTTCCTGCCGAATAAACCCAATATCACAAATCCTGCCAGTGGCAGTAAAGGGATGAGCGCTGTGTATGTTGCATTTAACATATGAATTTCGAACAAGGAACTAGGAATACAGAATTTTGAAGTTTGGAATTCCGATCATTATTCGACATTCCTTTTTCCACGTTCATTATTTTTTATATTTTAATATTTCATTTCTTCCGCATTCTCCACATCAATCGATCTGTGACTCCTGTATAAATTTATGATGATGGCAATGGCAACCGCAGCTTCAGCAGCCGCAATGGCTATTATAAAAATGGCAAAGAACAATCCGTCCATCCTGTTAGGCCACAGGTATTTATTGAATGTGATAAAATTCAGGTTCACACTGTTCAGGATCAGCTCGATACTCATAAGCATTGTAACCAGGTTTCTTCTTGTAAAGAATCCAAACACGCCAATAAAGAACAGTGCCGCACTGATGAATAATAAATGATATAAACCGGGTTCTATCATGTTGTTGCTGGTTTACTTCGCATGGCAATAACGATACATCCGATCATAGCTGCCAATAATAAAATACTGACTACTTCAAAAGGCAATGCATACCCGCCCTCATTTACACCCATCATTTGGTTTCCGATATTAACAACTGTTGGTTGTATAGATTTTGATGAATCGCCTGTGAATGAATGTTGAAACACCTGCAACATCGTCAAAGCAAAACCACAAAAAGCAGCGAGCGCAGAAAACAATTGCCTGCTTATTGTTGCATTGGGTAAAAGTTCCCCTGCCTGGTGGGTCAAGAAAATGGAGAAGATGATCAGCACGGTAATACCACCAACATACACAACAATCTGAACTGCTGCGATAAATTCATATTGCATCCAGAAATACAAACCTGCTACACCTATTAAAGTAAATAATAAAAAAATGGCGGCCCGGAAAATATGCCTGGTGCTCACAGCCATTAATGCACTTACCAAAGTAAATGCTGCCAGCAAATAAAATATGATCGTGGATCCACTCATTTATGATTCATCATTTTTTATTCAACCCCATCCATTATTTTAGAACCCGGATTGTTTAATATTTTTGTCAATTCACTTCTGTCAAAAACACTGTGTTCAAAAGTTTGTGCCATCACGATTGCATCCGACGGGCAGGCAATGATACACAAATTACACATGGTGCATAATTCCAGGTGATAAACCAATTTGTCAATTGCCTTTTTCTTTTTTCCTTCTGGTGTTATGTCGAATTTCGTTACCACTTTTATTGTTCCGTTCGGGCAGGCAAGTTCACATGCAGTACAACCTGTGCAACGATGTTCATTTTTTTCATCATGTGGCATTACTACTTCACCCTTGAATCTCACAGGCAAATTCAATGTAGCCCTGTTATCCGGGTATTGCTGCGTAATGATCTCTTTGTGATGCGTAAAATAATAACCTGTCCGTTTCATGCCGACAAGCAATGATTTTACTGCGGAGAAAACTTCTTTTATGTATTTTACTATGAACATGTAAAAGTTTAGAGGTTCATAGTTCATAGTTTAGAGTTAACTATGAACTGTAAACTATGAACTAATTTAAAAATGCCAGCCCAAAATCGCCATTGCTGTAACAAGCAATATATTGAACATACTGATCGGTAATAAATATTTCCACTCAAGGTTCAACAACTGATCGATTCTCAACCTTGGAAATGTCCACCTGAACCACATGATAACGAATATCAGGAAAAATGTTTTACCAAAGAACCAGATGCTTGATGGAATATAATCCATCACGTGGTTAAACCCCTGCCAGTTGCCGATGTGAAAAGGCATCCATCCGCCAAGGAATAATGTTGCCCCGATTGCACATACAATAAATACATTTATATATTCTGCTAAAAAAAACAACGCGAATTTCATTCCCGAATATTCAGTGTGAAATCCTGCTGTCAGTTCAGACTCGGCTTCTGCCAGGTCAAAAGGAGCCCTGTTGGTTTCTGCTGTAACGGCAATTATAAAAATGACAAATGAGATCAGAACAGGAATATGCCCCTTGAATATCCACCAGCCATTGGCCTGTGAATGTATGATATCCGAAATATTCAAACTTCCGCTTAACACAACGATCGAAAGAATTGATAAACCTGCTGATAATTCATAACTCACAATCTGGGCTCCGCTTCGCATTGCACCCATCAATGAATATTTATTATTACTTGACCAGCCTGCCATCAATATACTGATGACCATGATGGAAGAAACAGCCGATACATACAATACGCCTATATTCAGATCCCACAATTGAAAATCCTTTGCAAATGCAATGGGTGCCATCAGCATCATAGCAACGATCATTGCGATCAGTGGTGCAAGGTTAAATAAAAATTTATCAGCGCCACCAGGGGTCATTCCTTCTTTTACCAGAAGTTTCAGCGTATCTGCCAGTGATTGTAACAATCCTTTTGGCCCAACACGATTGGGGCCGAGGCGTATTTGCATCCAGGCTGCAACTCTTCTTTCCATTAGCACCAATACAAGTCCGAGAATGGCAAACAAGCTTATAACACATACACCGGCAATGACCATTTCAAAGATCATTGCCCAGGTTGGATTGAATGTTTGATTCAACCAGGTATCAATTGTGTTTGTTATGTTTGATAAACTCCACATAAATATCAGGTCATGAATATCGAACAAGGAATGTTGAATACCGAAGTATGCAATTTCAATCATCATTCAATATTCCTAGTTCCTTGTTCATTATTTTATTTTTTTACCGATCTATATCCGGTATCACCAGGTCCAGTGTTCCCATCATTGCCACCAGGTCACCCAACTTACTTCCTCTTGCCATATGATCCAATGCCGAAAGATTTGAAAATCCCGGTGAACGGAATTTTATCCGATAAGGTGTAGTTCCTCCTTCACTCACTATATACACTCCAAATTCTCCCCTTGCTGTTTCAACCCTTGTATAAAATTCTCCTTTTGGTAATTTTAAAACTGCTTTCGTTTTAGCCTGGAAATCTCCTTCCGGAATCTGATCGATCAACTGTTCGATGATACCAATGGATTGTTTCATCTCCCTTATCCGGACCATATACCTTGCGAATGAATCCCCGGTGGTTTCAATTATTTCATCAAATATCACTTTATCATATCCATCATAAGGATATAATTTCCTGATATCAGAAGAAACTCCACTGCCTCTTGCTACCGGTCCTGTACAACCGAAAGAGATCGCATCTTCTTTTGATAAATATCCCACACCCTTCATCCTGTTCTGGAAAATAATATTACCTGTTACCAGTTCATCATATTCGTCTATTTTAGATTTGAACAATATGATAAACTCTTTTACTTTTTTCTGAAAATCTGGATGAATATCCGCCATTACACCCCCCGGAACCATATAATTCATGGTAAGCCTTGCGCCACAGGTCTCTTCCATGATATCGTTGATCGTCTCCCTTTCCCTGAAAGCATGAAAGAAAGGCGTGAATGCACCGATATCCATGGCCATGGCTCCCCACCACAATTCATGTGAAGCTATTCTTGTCAGTTCATCCATGATCACCCGTATCACTTTTGCTCTTTCGGGAATTTCGATCTGCATTCCTTTTTCTACACACAAAGCACATGCATGATTATTAATGTGAGAAGAAAGATAATCCATCCTGCTGGTTACATATATGAATTGCCGGTAGGTTAAACTCTCACACATTTTTTCTATGGACCGGTGAATAAAACCGAGATGTGGTTCAACTTTTTTAACCGTTTCTCCATTCAATGTGATCACAAGGTGCAATACACCATGTGTAGCAGGATGCTGTGGTCCTACATTGATGATCAGATCACCTTCGGTTGTTGTGCCTAATTCTTCTACCATATGAATAATGAACATAGAACAAGGAATGTAGAATTATGAAGTAGAAGATTTCGTTCAGTATTCGAAATACCCTGTTCCTTGTTCGATGTTATTTTTACAATTTGATCATATTAACCGGGTCCTCAAAATCCTTTCTCATCGGATTTTTTCCTTCCCAGCCATCCGGTAATATTAACAACCGCAGGTCGGGATGATTTAAAAAATTTACCCCAAACATTTCATAGACCTCTCTTTCATGAAATGATGCTGTTTTCCAGTTATGGCTCACAGTTTCTATTTCAGGATTATTCCTATCCAATTTCACTTTCACAACAATGCTGTTGCGATGGCCGGTTGAACTAAGATGATAAACCACCGTAAGATGTGTTTTCCAGTCAATGCATGTTAAACAAAAAAGATAATTGAAAAAAAGGATCTCATCATTGCGAAGTTT
>JAYSWW010000359.1:0-8869 GCA_043717805.1 Ferruginibacter sp. | reverse complement strand
TAAAGCTTGCTGATATGATACAAGGTTTCCTTTTTTGCTACTTTGTGATATATGGGAGTTGATCCTTCTTTCTTAGCAGGAATAAAGGTTTTAGTTACCTGTACCTGTTTCACTTCGGGTTCTTTTTTTTGGGCGGGTTCCTTTTTTTCCGGGGATTCTTTTTTTATTTCCGGTTCTTTTTTCACCGTAGATGGAACAGGCAATGGTTCCATTGTTGTTTTTGCCGGAATCTTTATCACCTGGCCCAAAGACAACCCGGTTTCTACAGAAATATTATTATACGCTGCCAGTTCCCTGGGGTGAACATTGTAAAGCCTTGCAAGTGAATACAATGTTTCTTTTGGCTTTACGGTATGTGTTTTTTGTGCTGCTGTAAACAACGGTACAAAAAGCATCATTAAAATTAAATTTTTCATAGATAAAAATTTATTGCGCAAAGATGCAGAAATAAGTTGGTTAACAAAAGACCTTCAGCAGGCTGGTGCTCATTCAATCGTTGAGTTGTATACATAACCGGTTCACCAATCGGCATTTCATCCATAAAGTTAAGATGATTGTAAAATTCCTTTAAGATCATTTATTCAGGATTCGCCAGGCTTTTGGATAGTAATTATTGATACGGTTTGCCAATACCTTAACCCAGCCCAGCCCAGCATTTTGATATTTTATCAATACCCAACCTTTTAAGTTGGTACTGATATCCAGTTCCTGGCGGCGCAGGTATTGGAGGGCAGTTGCTGCATCAACGCTGATGAATGGGATCGAATCATCTAACAGGTTGCTTAAGGCGAATTCATGGTCGGGTATCAGTTCATCCCGAATGATACTTCCGATCTTCAATCCCGCTTTTTTTATATATAAGTATGATTGCAAAAGCGAAATATCATTTAAAATGTATGCCGGCACTGCTATTATATCTTCCTGCCAGGTAAAAAAAGACAAATCCTCCGTATTATTAATATAGGGGCCAATGATTTCCATTCCGGTCTTAGATAACAATGGCAATTTGTTTTTGAGCCTGCCCCTGTTTTCGTCTTCATCACCTGCATTCTTTTTAAATGCAGCAATAAAAAAGCCTTCGCCTTTTAATTTATCAGGAAAAAAGCGGTAGCCATAAGCGTTGTGTATTGGTGAATTTGTTTCAATTATATTCCATTCATTTTTTGTTTGAATTCGAAAACCGGTGACCGGGTGCCGGGTATTGGATAACAACCAGTCACAGATCGCTTCATCCTCAGATTCAGAATATGAACAGGTAGCATAGATGAGGATACCACCCGGTTTTAATGATGGCAATATATCTTCCAGGATTTTTTTTTGACGCTGGTTGCAAAGTGCCACATTGTTTAAACTCCATTCAGCGATTGCATCCGGGTCTTTTCGGAATAATCCGCTGCCGCTGCAGGGTGCGTCCACAACGACCAGGTCAAAAAACTCAGGTAACTTTTGAAAATTAGCCGCATCGTTGTTGGTAACTACAACATTTATCGCCCCCCATTTGGAAATATTTTCAGCCAGAATATTTACCCTTGTTTTAATGATCTCATTGCTTACCAATAAACTATTTTCTGAAATGATGGATTGTATCAATGTTGATTTACCACCCGGGGCTGCACACAGATCCAGTACCCGCAAGGGTTGACGAAGGTCACAGGTTTGTTTTATAACCTCTTCCAGGAACATACTGCTTGCTTCCTGCACATAATAAGTTCCTGCATGAAATAAAGGATCAGCAGTAAAGGATGGACGAGAAGTGAGATAATAACCTTGCGAACTCCATGGCACTTTCTGAAGCGTTGTGTTTTGGGGGTTGGGATCAATATTTTTTTTGGGATTGAATCTTATAGAAGTTATTTGTTTACCGGATTCATGCACCAGCTTAAAAGCGTCTTCATCAAAGCCTTTTGTATTTTGCAAAGAATCGATAAAAGTTGACGGTAACTGCAAGAAATAAGTTTTACGGATGCACAAAGGTAAACTGAACAAGTGAACCCCGGTAAGCCGGGATTATGCGTAAATATTCACAATTAAATTACTTATGGCCCACTGATCATTTTTGAGACAAACCATTATATATGATGAATGTTTCTGTGGCCCACAAATACAATTGGTTCACACAGATTTTATCTCTGTAACAAGGTCCTGCAATACCTTTTTAGCATCACCAAACAGCATGGAAGTTTTGGGTTGAAAGAACAAAGCATTTTCAATACCGGCATAACCCGGTTTCATGCTTCGTTTGTTAACGATCACATTTTTAGCCAGTTCAACTTCCAGGATCGGCATGCCGTAGATGGGTGATGAAGGATCATTTTTTGCAGCAGGATTTACCACATCATTTGCGCCCAGAATCAGCACGGCATCGCAGGTTTTGAATTCATCATTGGCATCATCCATCTCAAGTAATTTTTCATAACTCACATCGGCTTCTGCAAGCAACACATTCATATGGCCCGGCATGCGGCCAGCTACGGGGTGAATGGCATATTTAACTTCAACGCCTTTTTCAGTTAATATTTTTTCCAACTCGTGACAGATATGTTGTGCCTGTGCTACCGCCAACCCGTAACCTGGAACGATCATTACTTTATTCGCATAGCTCATCAACATAGCTGTATCTGCCAGGCTGATTTCTTTGTAATTGCCCTGCGCTGAGGTAGCACCGGTTGCTGTATTATTTTTATTGCCGGCACCAAAAGATCCTATCAATACATTGGTCAGGGACCTGTTCATTGCCTTACACATCAGAATGGTGAGCAATGTTCCGGCAGCGCCCACTAAAATACCACCGGTAAGCATTGCTTTGTTATTATACAAAAAGCCACCGCATGCTGCAGCAACCCCCGTAAATGAATTGAGTAATGATATCACCACCGGCATATCGGCACCGCCTATTGGAAGTACAAATAATACACCATAAATAAAAGCAAAGAACCCTATGAGAATAAATGGTAAATAGATATTTCCAATCGATGACCGGTAAGCCCAAACAGATGCAACGATCACCAATACCAGCACGATCATATTTACGATGTGCTGGCCATTAAATGAAAAATCTTTCACCCTGCCATTTAATTTACCCCATGCAATGATACTGCCCGTATACGAAATGGTTCCGATGATGGCTCCGGCAACTATGGTTATGTAATGACCAACCGTTGCCAGTTCTGAAAATGGTATCTCAGGAGAACCCAGGTGAGATTTATAAATATGATAAAATTCTGCGGCAGAAATCAATGCTGCACAGGCACCACCCATTCCATTAAACAAACTCACCATTTCAGGCATGGCCGTCATCTTAACTTTTTTTGCCGACAGCGTGCCGGCAATGGTTCCAACCAATAAGCCGGAAAATATCCAGATATAATTATGTAGTTTTTGGCCATCTGCTTCATACAAAAAAATGGTAGCAAAAATTGCAACAGTCATTCCTGCAGCCGCTACTAAATTCCCCTTACGTGCAGTTGCAGGACCTGATAACATCTTTAGACCAAGAATAAATGTTACAGAAGCAATTAAGTAGCAAATGGTGAGTATGTGCTCGCTCATGATGATTTTAAAATTCGTGTAATTCGTACTAAGAATTCGTGTTATAAATATTATTTCTTCTTCGGCTTAAACATTTCCAGCATCCTGTCGGTAACAACAAAACCGCCCACAACATTCAATGTACCCAGGATGACTGCAAAAAAGCCCAAACCCAACGCAAGGTAATTTTCAGATTCAGCCTTCCCCATTACTATGATGGCACCAATGATAACCACCCCGTGGATTGCATTGGCTCCACTCATTAAGGGAGTATGAAGCACACTTGGCACCCGGCCAATTACTTCTATACCAACAAAGATCATCAGTACCACTATGTAAATGATCTCCTGGTTTGCTGAAATCCATTGAAGCATATTTTCCATGTATCAAGATTTAGAATAAATAATTTTTACTTTGGGTAATTGCAAATTAAAACCCGATAAATAACCGCATTCATTGTTAAAGCATAAGCTATTTAAACACTTAAACGATCAATGCCTTCACTCTTTCATTTGTAACCAAACCGCCATGAGCCATACAGGTTCCTTTTACAAGGTCGTCTTCAAAATTCAAATTTAATTTCCCCCGTCCGACCGTATCATCCGGGCGGGCTTCTTTATCAATGATCAATTGTAAGAAGTTCAAAATGTTTTTGCCATACAACTTACTTGCATCACTGGGCATTGTTGCAGCTAAAAAAGAATTCCCTACAATCCTGACTCCCTGATGAATGATAGTTTGATCTGTTTTGGTAACCTCGGTATTGCCACCCGTTGCAGCGGCAAGGTCAATAATGACCGAACCATTTTTCATCGCTTCGATCATTTTGGCCGTGATCAATACCGGTGCTTGTTTACCGGGTATTTGTGCAGTGGTAATAACAATATCAGCCTTTGCCACACTCTCTGCGATCCTGGCTTTTTGGCGTAGTAAAAATTCTTCCGATTGTTCAACAGCGTACCCGCCGGCCGCACTGGCATCTGCAGCACCTTCCACTTCTATGAATTTTGCCCCAAGACTTTGAACTTCTTCTTTTACTGCCGGCCGGGTATCAAATACTTCTACTACAGCCCCCAATCTTTTAGCCGTAGCTATTGCCTGTAACCCTGCCACACCTGCACCAAGTATGAGCATTTTAGCCGGAGGCACACTTCCTGCTGCCGTCATGAACATGGGGAAATATTTCGGGAATAAATTAGCTGCAGTTAATACTGCTTTGTAACCTGCAATATTTGCCTGGCTGCTCAGTATATCCATACTTTGAGCCCTGGTGGTACGTGGCAGCATATCCATACTAAAAACCGTTAAACCATTTTCAGCCCATTCTTTCATCAATGCTATATTAAATAAAGGCTGGTAAACTCCCAGTACAATTTTTGGAATCACGGCTTCTTTCCCCTGCATGTTGATTTCAGAAAACTGAAAAGGATTAAGAGACAATATTATATCACTCTTAAGTAACACTTCTTCCCTGGATTTTACTTCAGCGCCCGCTTCTTCATATTTATCATCGTTGGCAAAAGCGGTTACACCTGCATTGGTTTCAATACAAACATGAACGTTCCATTTTTTCAGGGTAGCTAAATGTTCCGGAAGTAAAGAAACCCTTGTTTCGGGTGAAGGTTCTTTTAAAATACCAATTGTCATAAGCAGAAAATAATTGGCGCAAAGGTAACAAAAATTAGAACCTCAAAGAGAAGTGTTGTTTAACTTTTATATCATGGTTAAAACAAACAATACCTATAAAAAAAAGATCAATGGTCAATGTTACCGCCGGATGTTGTTTTATTTGTTCCCATGCTTCTTCCATTCCGCTGCTCCAGTGAATATCATCTAAAATGATAATGGTTGACGGAGCAGACCGGGAAAAGAGCTGATTAAAATAATCAAGTGTTGGTTCTTTCTGGTGATTGCCGTCAATAAATGCAAGGTCAATTTTTGGCAAAACAGAAAAAAGCAGTGGAATTGACTGATCAAACTGCCCGGTTAAAAGCTGAATATTTTTTATGCGAAAATTGTTGAAATGCGTTTGTGCCAGTCGGGCAATTGATGTGGAGCCCTCCAATGTATAAACCTTTGACTGGCTGTTACCTGAAGCAAGATAAGATGTGGTGATACCAAAAGAAGTCCCCAGTTCTACGATCGTTCCGGGTTGATAATACCTTACCATCCTGTAAAGTAATTGTGCATACTTTTTCGGCTTCAAAGAAGAAGAAGCCATTTTTTTTACAACCCTTTTGTTTGTTTTGATAACAGCGGAACCCGCTCCAAAATCTTCCACATCAATTTCTTCCGTGTTGATCAACAAGGCCTGCCTGGCAGCTTCAATCGTTTCGTAACAATCATATTTTTTTTTATCATTCAAAACATGTGTGATAAAATCAAATACGAATGGAGAATGCGTACCATGTCCTTTGCCATTGGAAGCATACAGGTAATAGTGAAGGTATTTTTTAGCCAGTTGAAATGAAGAATACAAAGTATTGAGTAATAAGAAATGAAAAATATGAAATAAGAAATCCAATTCAATCGACAGCTCTATATTTTTCCCCAGGTCTGAAAACTATAAGGATAAGCGTGTTTTTCATCGGAAACAAAATCCAGGTTTTCCACAAGCTTCCATTTGCTTTCCTCTATTACAGGAAAAAAAGTGTCCCCGGGAAGAGCTGCATGAACCCGAGTCATATAAATTCTGTCTGCCAATAAAATACTTTGTTTATAGATCTCTCCGCCACCAATGATAAATATTTCTTTACAATTTGTTGCTGCAGCCTGTTTCAATGCATCGTCCAGGTCACTTGCCACCCAAACATCAGAAGCATTCCAGTTTTCCTGTTTTGTAATAACGATATTTATCCTTCCCGGTAAAGGTTTGTTTACCGCTTCAAATGTTTTACGCCCCATAACAACCACCATACCCCAGGTTTTATTCTTAAAGAATTTCAGGTCATTTGGCAAATGCCAGAGCAATTGGTTGTTCTTGCCGATGGCGTTGTTTTCAGCAGCAGCAACAATGAGAGATATAACCATAATAAAAAAATTAAACTGCAACCGAAGCTTTTATTGCAGGATGGCTTTGATAATTTACCAACTCAAAATCTTCAAACTTAAACCCAAAAATATCTTTTACTGCAGGATTGATTTTCATCTGCGGTAATGGAAACGGAGTTCTTGTAAGCTGCAGATTTGCCTGCTCAAAATGATTGCTGTATAAATGTACATCGCCGAATGAATGAATAAATTCTCCCGGTTCCATATCACAAACCCGGGCGATCATCAAAGTTAACAAAGCATAAGAAGCAATATTAAAAGGCACACCTAAGAAAACATCTGCTGAACGCTGGTATAATTGGCAACTTAACTTCCTTCTGCCATTTTCATCCGGTGCTGATGTATAGAACTGGAACAAACAATGACAAGGCATCAGTTTCATCTTTGGAAGATCAGCTACATTCCATGCACTGATGATCATTCGCCTGCTATCGGGATTTGTTTTTAATTGTTTGATAAGGTCTGAAACCTGGTCAATTTCTACCCCGCCAGCCCCTTCCCAACTGCGCCATTGTTTTCCATACACAGGGCCAAGATCACCATGCTCATCTGCCCATTCATCCCATATCCTCACATTGTGTTCTTTTAAATAAGCAATATTGGTTTCTCCTTTTAAGAACCATAACAATTCATAAATAATACTTTTCAGGTGTGCTTTTTTGGTGGTAACCAAAGGAAATCCATCTTGTAAATTAAAACGCATCTGGTATCCGAATACACTACGGGTTCCGGTTCCGGTGCGGTCGCTTTTATCGGTTCCTGTATTAATAATATGTTTTACGAGATCTAAATATGTTTGCATAAATGCAAAGTAAGGGAAAAGGCAAAATTGAAATGCTAAAAGTTATTAAGAGCTCCTCATTGGTATGCCGCACAACTGAGCCCCACCAGGGCGGAGACAATGCTTCCCAATGAACGAATGCCTGAAACATCAAACCTCAAACCTGCCTACCGGCAGGCAGGCTCGAACCTCAAACCCTTTTTGTATCTTTGCATCGAAGAATTTCGATATGAATAAAAAAGGAAAAGTATTAATGGCAATGAGCGGCGGTATTGACAGTACCGTGGCGGCGTTGATGCTGCACAAGGAAGGCTATGATGTGGTGGGAATCACAATGAAAACATGGGATTATGCTACCAGTGTTGGCACCACAGGTAAAAAAGAAACGGGCTGCTGCAATATTGATAGTTTCAACGATGCCAGGCTGGCTGCTGTACAACATGGCTTTCCGCATTTCATATTGGATATCAGGGAAGAATTTGGTGATTTTGTTATAGAGAATTTTGTAGATGAATATATTGCAGGCCGAACTCCCAACCCTTGTGTGATGTGCAATACACACATAAAATGGCGTGCTTTATTAAAACGTGCAGATGCATTGGGTTGTGATTTTATTGCCACCGGTCATTATGCACAGGTTCATCAACACAGCAACGGCAGGTATTTTCTTCGCAAGGGATTGGATGAAACCAAGGACCAGAGTTATGCCTTGTGGGGATTGCAACAGGATCTGTTGAAACGTACTTTATTACCATTGGGTACTTTTCGCAAAACAGCAATTCGGCAAATGGCACATGATTTTGGCTACCCCGAACTGGCAAAGAAGAACGAGAGTTACGAAATTTGTTTTGTACCTGACAATGATTACCGCGGATTTTTAAAGCGTAAAGTACCCGGACTGGAAGAAAAAGTTGCCGGTGGTAATTTTACAGATCCTTCCGGTAATATTCTTGGCAAACACAAAGGTTATCCTTTTTATACGGTTGGCCAACGCAAAGGCCTTGACATCGCTCTGGGCAAACCTGCTTTTGTAATGGAAATAATCCCTGAAACCAATACTGTTGTTTTGGGTGCTGAAGATGACCTCAACCGCACAGAAATGCAGGTAAATCAACTCAACTGGATCAAATATGAAGGTATTACCGAAGGTATGGAGGTTGTAACCAAGATCCGTTATAAAGATAAAGGCGCTCTGAGCAACCTGTATACATACGAAAATGGTATCAAAGTGCGTTTCTATGATCAGGTAAAAGGGGTGGCCCCGGGCCAGAGTGCGGTCTTTTATGAAGGTGATGATGTGATAGGAGGCGGTATCATACAACGTACACAGTTGCCCTGAGCAGCCTTTTACATCTGCACACCGTCTTAATATTATAAAATTGTATCTTGTATGAACGCTATCTTATATTATATGAAAAAATATTCGTTACTCATTTGTACACTTGTGTTGATCATTTCTTTCAGCTCCTGTAAAAAATCAAGTGAAGATTTTCAAACAACTGCTCTGAG
>JAYSWW010000358.1:0-8872 GCA_043717805.1 Ferruginibacter sp. | reverse complement strand
CTTTCGTCTTTCCCCTGGCCGTAAAGTTTTATCAATGCTTTGCGTTCTTCATCTGTCCAGGCATACTCCTGCTCTTTTCCTTTTTTAACGAGGTACAAAGGAGGCTGGGCGATGTAAACATTGCCCTGTTCTACCAGTTCCTTCATGTATCGGAAAATAAAAGTCAGGATCAGTGTTGCGATGTGGCTTCCATCAACATCAGCATCTGTCATGATGATCAGCTTATGATACCTCAATTTAGTGATATCAAGAGCTTTTGCATCATCCAGGGTGCCAATTTTAACACCAAGCGCAGTGAACATATTCCTGATCTCTTCGTTGTCATAAATTTTATGTTCCATCGCTTTTTCAACGTTCAGGATCTTACCCCTTAAAGGAAGAATTGCCTGGAAACTCCGGTCACGCCCTTGTTTGGCTGTACCACCCGCCGAATCTCCTTCCACCAGGAACAACTCACATTTACCGGGATCTTTTTCTGAACAATCAGCCAGTTTTCCGGGTAACCCTCCACCTACCAGTACACTTTTACGTTGTACCATGTCGCGGGCTCTTTTTGCCGCTGCCCTTGCTTGTGCAGCAAGTATCACTTTTTGAATGATCGTTTTGGCATCTCTTGGATTTTCTTCCAGGTATGCTTCCAGAACACGGCTGAGTGTAGTATCAACAATACCCATCACTTCACTGTTCCCAAGTTTGGTTTTAGTTTGGCCTTCAAACTGTGGTTCAGGAACTTTTACAGAAATGATCGCAGAAATTCCTTCCCTGAAATCATCTCCTTCAATGGCAACTTTGGCTTTTTCAAACATGCCTTGTTTTTCACCATAACTTTTAAAAACCCTGGTAATGCTTCTCCTAAAACCTGCTACGTGGGTTCCGCCTTCAATGGTATTGATATTGTTTACATAACTGAAAATATTTTCCTGGTAACCTGCATTGTATACCATGGCCACTTCTACTGCAACATTGCTTTTTTCATCCAGCCCGTCGCAATAAATAACCTGCGGTATCAAAGCATGCCTGTTTGCATTTTTATCGATCATTTCCACAAATTCCACGATCCCGCCTTCACTGTAAAAAGATTTTGTGTAAAACTTTCCATCATCATCTTTTTCTCTCAGGTCATTTAATATGATGGTGATCTTCCTGTTTAAGAATGAAAGTTCGCGTAAACGGCCTTCCAGGATCTCCCTGTTATAGACTGTTGTGGTAAAAATGCTGTCATCAGGCCAAAACTGAACGGTGGTGCCTGTTGTGGCACTTTTCCCTGTTTCCCTTACCGGGTATTGGGGTATCCCTTTTGAATATTCCTGCTCAAATGATTTTCCTTCCCGGTTAACCGAAACATGCAGTTTAATACTCAATGCATTTACGCAACTTACGCCAACACCATGTAATCCGCCGGAAACCTTGTAAGAGCCTTTATCAAATTTTCCACCCGCATGCAAAACTGTCATAACAACTTCCAATGCACTCCGGTTTTCTTTGGTGTGCATTCCGGTTGGGATACCGCGGCCGTCATCCTGTACCGTTATTGAATTATCTTCATTGATTGTTACCGTAATATTTTTACAGTATCCTGCCAATGCTTCATCAATGGAATTGTCCACTACTTCATAAACCAGGTGATGCAATCCTTTTACACTGATATCGCCAATATACATGGCGGGACGCTTACGGACTGCTTCTAAACCTTCTAAAACCTGGATACTGTCTGCACCATAGGATTTGTTTGCGAGGGAAACTAATTCTGCTGTTGTACTCATAAAATGTATAAACTCCTTTATTATTTGTTGTTTTTTAATTTTACCGCAAAGCCTTTTAAACGCTGAAAAAATATCAATTTTTTGCCTTTATATCTTAGCAGTTATACTTATAAAATGTAGATTTTTAATATTCCTGCAAATGTAACGAAAATCAGGGGGTTAAAGTCACAAAAAAAGGTTTATTTTAAGTGGTCTGGCGACTTAAGTGGCCAGGCCACTAGCGGAACAAATTCAACCAATCATATTACCGATTGTTTTGTATATTTGCATCGAAATTTTTCAATGAATGAGGCAATAGACATATTGGCATTATCGCAAAAACAATCTTTCCTGCTGGAAGATATGGTGGTTTTGCAGGACATAGTCCGCAATGTCCCCGGTTCTGTAAAATATTCCATTCAACGCT
Source organism: Ferruginibacter sp. (assembly GCA_043717805.1). Taxonomy (GTDB): domain Bacteria; phylum Bacteroidota; class Bacteroidia; order Chitinophagales; family Chitinophagaceae; genus Ferruginibacter. The sequence continues at coordinate 6,703 of JAYSWW010000358.1, read as the reverse complement.
ACCGGAAAATGCCTCAATGGAATGTGGAAGATACCGGTGTATTGATCTACCATTATGAAAAGAACCAGCCCTCAGAAAATTACCTGGAGTTAAAATTTTGTATAAGTGGAAACGTTTATTGTCACCAGAAACAGGCAGAATGTGATTTTTGTAAAATGAATGCTTCCAGGAATTGTGTTGAAAAAGTTGACAGTGTGGATGTGCTGAGTTTTAGTTTTTCTCCAACTTACCTGCAACAATTTGCCAAAGCTCACAGATCAACGGAATCACTTTCAGATCATGTTCTTTCTTTTGTACACAAATCATCATTTTCCAAAATACTTCCACTTTGCGGTAAAACCAGGATGGCCATTGAAGCTTTGCTGAATCATACCTACACTGATACCAGGGAAAATATTTTTATCAATGCACAAACCCAGATACTTCTTTTATACAGTATGGATTGTATGCTTGGTGAAAAAGAAGAAATTTCTTTTAACTGTAAATTCCTTTCCAACCAGGATGACCGGGAAAAAATAATCAAAGCAAGGGAAATATTATTGCAACACATCGGCGAGCCGATCACTATAAAAGCACTTAGCCGTAAAGTTGCAATCAACGAATGTTATCTCAAAAAAGGTTTTAAAGAAATATTCGGTACCACCATTTTTGATTTTTATCAGGGCCAGCGAATGGAACATGCAAAATACCTGTTGTATGATAAAGGCCTGAGTGTAACAGAAGTTTCTTTACTGCTTGGGTATTCATCCATATCTCATTTTAGTACAGCATTTAAAAAACACACCGGCATTAAGCCCTGTGAATTGCTGTTGCGCTGATATTTTTTTTCATTCATTTTTTTAAAGATCATCTATGCAATCAATTACTGATATTGATCAGCATCGCTTATGATCGCAAATAGTTTTCAGTCATCAATTTGTAAAACACAACTGTTTCTTGTCAGTTTTCACATTGATGACATTTCTATGATAAATCTTCATGAACATTGAAACAACTTTGTGCTTTATAAATATTTTTGCATTGAAAAAACTGGTATTTACAGGTTGTTTTATCGTTTGCTGCTTACAGGGAATCGCACAGTATACCCAAACAGTTGATTCAACATTCAGTAAAGAATTAAATGAAGTAATTGTAACGGCTACCCGAACTCAAAAAAGTATTGGTAATATTCCGGTTCCCATACAGGTGATCAGCAAAAAATTCATCCGTCAAACCGGCTCACAGAAACTAATTGATATTTTACAACAACAGACCGGGTTGGTATTGGCCGACAATCCGCTTGGACAGGCACTGCAGGGTTATCCAAATCCATTTGGAAGTGGCATACAATTGCAGGGGTTGGATCCTGCTTATACATTGATATTGCTGGATGGAGAGCCGTTGACCGGAAGAAATGCAGGTATACTGAACCTGGGGAGAATTGCTGTGGGCAATATTCAGCAAATTGAAATCGTAAAAGGCCCGGCTACCAGTTTATATGGCAGTGATGCATTGGCCGGTGTGATAAATATTATTACCGAAAAACCAAAAAATACAACCGCTGGCATTCAGCTTCATCATTCCATTAATAATACCTGGGGCTTAACCGCCAACACTTTCTTCAAAAAAAACAGGTCGGCTTTTCAACTATTTGCCAACAGGTATAGCAGCAGTGGCTATGACCTTGATAAAACCATTTATGGTAAAACCGCTGATCCTTTTTTAAATTATTCATTTTCCGCAAAATGGAATTATGAAATAAATAATAAAACGCAATTTCAAACATCTGCCAGGTATTTTAAACAAAAACAATTTAATAATTACCTCGTGTATACAGGCACTCAACCTGAAGCTGTTGAAGGAACAAGCAATGAAACAGACTGGAGTATGAATAATCAGTTGATGCATACGTTCTCATCAAAAATAAAACTGGCTGCAAGGTTTTATATAACCGGTTACCAGGATCATTCAGAAGTTTTTTTACAAAATAAAAATCAACTTTTTGATAAATCATACCTGAACCAGTTCTTAATTAAACCTGAAATTCAACTGGAAGCAGGTGAAAAACCCAATCAGAAATTTATTGGTGGGGTTGGTTATAATTATGAAACAATTGATGCAAACCGTTACCCGGCCAATCATTATTTTAATGCCTTTTATCTTTTTACACAAAAAGAATGGCTGTTTAACAACAGGCTGAATATCACTGCCGGCGCAAGGTTGGATAAACACACCCTTTATGATGCACAGTTTAATCCGAAATTAGCAGTAGCATATAAATTCTTCAAAAAGTTAACCATCAATGCATCTGTTGGTACAGGATTTAAAGCGCCTGATTTTCGCCAGCAGTTCTTAAATTTCACCAATTCCCTCGTCGGCTACACTTTATTAGGCGCCAATGAATTGTCGAATGGTTTACAAATATTGAAACAACAGGGGCAGATCGATTCATCTGTTGACATTACCCCTTATTTGGGAAAACATACTTTATTGCCGGAAAAATCTGTCGGAATAAACATTGGATTCAGGTATATTCCAAAGGAACAATTACAGATCACAGGAAACGTTTTCCGCAATGATATTGTAAACCTGATAGACAGGTATAATTTGCCATTCACCAAAGTAAACAACCAGTCCATTTTCAGCTATGCAAACATCAATAAGGTTTTTACACAGGGATTTGATGTTAGTGTCAGCTACCAGTTTAATAAGCAGTTTGGTATCTGTGGTGGTTATCAATACCTGGAAGCCAAGGACAAGGATATCCTTAAAAAAATAAAGGATCAGCAGTTGGTAAAAAGAGACCCGGTTACTTACATCAGCAGTTACGTTACAAATAAAGAATATGGTGGCCTTTTTAACCGCAGTAAACACACAGCAAATCTTCAATTATCGTACAACAATAAAAAAAACAATTTCTCCTCCAGTTTAAGAGCTGTATACCGCGGCCGCTTTGGTTACAGCGATGTTAATGGCAATGCCGTTTTAGACGACAGCAGGGAATACGTAAACGGGTACGTACTTTTAAATGCATCCGTTGTTAAAACATTTAAACAGGGATTTGAAATACAAGCCGGCAGTGACAATATTCTGAATCATAAAGATATTGACAGGCTTCCCAACTTATACGGCAGGACCTATTTTATCAATTGTAACATCAATCTGAAACAACTATTTTCTAATAATAAAAAAACAACAGACAAATGAAAAGAACAATGCTGGCAAGTGTGATTTTAAGTTCCGCTTTATTTTTTACAATAAGTTCATGTAAAAAAGACGATGCCCCCGTGATTACCCTTATTGAAAAAACAGATTCAATTAAAGTGAATTTCAGCTCAACCAAAACTTTTACCTTTTTTAGTTTTAAAAATGATGCCGTAGTTGCTAATACAGACAGTGCAAGTACGAAATGGGATTTTGGCTTAAGATTTACTACATTCATATTAAACAGTAATACATACGGACCGGGTAATGCTGGTACCATATTGCAAAACAATATTTACAGCAGTGTCACTTCAGCACCGGATGCCGGGTATGCTTATGATACCACTGCATCTCAAAAAGCAATCAAAGATGGCAGTTGGTATAATTACAATCCTACAACCCGTACTTTTTCACCCAAAGCCGGGCAAACATTTATCTTTCGAACAGCAGATAATTTTTATGTAAAAATGGAATTACTGGCTGTAGATTATGAACCATTTGTTGGCCCCGTTCCGCAAATTTTAATTTATCGTTTCCGGTATACTTATCAGTCAAATGGTAGCAAAACTTTCTAAAGATTTTCTTTGAAATGATACAGCAAAGCAACCTGTAATAAGGTTGCTTTTCTGTATCTGAAAATAAATTCCCGATCCGGTATTTTTTTTTCCGATAACGAAACAAGAATAAGTGTAATGATCACAATTTTGCGACATGAAAAAACTAATTGCGATTTTTATAATATCATTTTCTTTTAATTTCAGTGTAAGGGCCCAGGTTCGTACAGCAGCACAACAATTACTAATAACCGCTGAAGATTCTTTAAATGCCGGTTATGGAAAATCAAAGACTGTTATTTCCGGTTACGGAAGTGCCTATTATCAAAGAGACTTTTATGAGAAAACTGCTATTGTTACATTGGAAAGGGCTGTATTATTTGTGGGACATCAGTTCAATTCAAAAATTTCATTTTTTTCAGAACTGGAAATTGAAAATGCCAAACTGAGCGGTGAAGGAAGTGGTGGAGAAGTTGCCATGGAACAGGCGTATCTCAAATTTAACGTCAATTCACGTCAATATTTAACCGCAGGTTTATTTATACCACGCATAGGAATATTAAATGAGAATCATTTACCGGTAAATTTTAATGGTGTAGAAAGACCACTTGTTGAACAACTTATTATTCCTGCCACCTGGAGGGAACTTGGTGTTGGATTTTATGGACGATCCAAAAAAATTCCCCTCAATTATAGTATCGCCATCGTAAACGGACTGAACGCAGCAAAATTTGAACATGGCACCGGAATCAGAAATGGCCGTTTTGAAGGAAGCAATGCTTCAGCCAATAACCTGGCAATAACAGCATCCATTCAATACTATTATAAAGATTTCACTTTCCAGGTTTCAGGTTATGCGGGTGGATCTAATGGTTTAAGCAAACGTAATAGCGACAGTCTTAAACTGAATCATGGGATATTTGGAGTACCGGTATACCTCTCTGAAGCAAATGTGCAATGGTTTAAAAATGGTATAAGTGCAAAAGCACTTGGAGCATATGTTTCATTTCCGGAAGCTAAGCAGGTAAACAAAGCATATGCAAATAATGTAAGTTCCGGCATGTTTGGTTTATATGCTGAACTGGCTTACAACCTTTTAGAAAAGAGTAAAAAAGCAAATGGTCAGCAATTAAATATATTTGGCAGGTTTGAATTACTTGACCTGAATGCTGATTTACCTGGCGATGCTGTTTATGATGGTACTGAAAAACAACAGCAATTCATTCTGGGTTTTTCATATTTACCCATTAAGAATGTTGTTATTAAAACCGATTTACGATTTTCGCATACAGGTATTGAGAACCCGCTGCTGGTTAACAATCCTGGCCAGGCCAGTATTGCATACAAACAAAATAAGCAGTTATTAAATATTGGGATAGGATATTCATTTTAAAAAACATCATGGATCGCAGGAAATTTATCAGTGGAGCATGCAGGATCTGTTTATTGGGTGCCGCAGTATCAGCCGTTGGAGCAGATCTTGCATCCTGCAGCCCGGCAACAGGAAAAAATATTTATACCCCTGTTATCATTGATAATAAAATTAAAGTGCCTTTGTCTTTATTTGAAAAGAATTCATTCAGGATCATTAGCCCGGAAAAATTTCTATACGAAATTGCAATAGAAAAAAAACAGGATAATTCATTCAGGGCATTGTTACTCAGGTGTACCCACCAGGACAATCAACTTACAAACACCGGAAATGGATTTACATGCAGCCTGCATGGCAGCAGATTTGACAAAGAAGGTAATGTATTAAAAGGCCCTGCAGAATCAGCATTGCAAAAACTAAAATTACAAATAGTAAAAAGCAACCTTTATATATATCTGTGACTAAATTTTTTCTTCAACAATCTCCACATTAAACCGTTTGTATATCTTCTAAATTAAACAATATAAAAAGGCAACTTAATATCTTAAGTTGCCTTTCTTTTGTTTGTGAATCTTTAAGTTTATCAACGGGGGGCCTCTGATAATTTTTTCTGGTGGTTAATCATTTTTCACAAACCCTGGATTCGAAAACGGGACGATTTTTTAATATAATATTGGATATAACTTCATTTATAAAAACGGGAGTATGAGTACTCCCGTTTTACCCTAATAAAACCCTAAACCAGCAAAAAACTTTCCGCACAATTACCCATTGCCTCTTATAATAAAATAATTTTATAAATTTTTTAATGAATACAGCAAAGGTTTTTACCTAAATCATATACAAATTCCAAAAAACCTTTCCGCAATTAATTAGATCCAATACTATGCCAACGACAAAAAATGTGGATAAATTAAACATATTTAACAACCCCATCCCTTAAAGGGTTCGAAGCTTAACAAACTGCAAATTTTCCATTGTTAATTTGCTTAACTTTGCAGCCTCATTTTTTATTAAAAAACGCTTCGTTATTTTATTATATGTCAGCCAGGTACAATGAATATCAACAACTTAATTTACCATCGATCAGTCATGAAATACTGGAAAAATGGGAAAAAACACTGGCTTTTGAAAAAAGTATTGAATTAAGGGAAGGGAAAGAGGCTTTTGTTTTTTTTGAGGGGCCACCAAGTGCCAATGGTATGCCAGGTATCCATCACGTTATTTCAAGAACCCTTAAAGACCTGGTTTGCCGATATAAGACCATGCAAGGTTTCCAGGTAAAACGAAAAGGCGGCTGGGATACACATGGACTACCAATAGAACTTGGTGTTGAAAAAGAATTGGGTATTACAAAAGAAGACATTGGTAAAAAAATATCAGTAGAAGATTACAATAAGAAATGCCGGGAAGTGGTCATGAGGTTTAAGAACCAATGGGACGACATTACCAAAAAAATGGGCTATTGGGTAGACCTCAACAACCCATATGTAACTTTTGAGAATAATTACATTGAAACACTTTGGTGGTGCCTGAGTGAATTGTATAAAAAAGGATACCTCTATGAAAGTGTGAGTATACAGCCCTATTCTCC
>JAYSWW010000357.1:0-8895 GCA_043717805.1 Ferruginibacter sp. | reverse complement strand
GAGGTTGTTAACAATGGCAGAAGCCTGCAATTTGATATCTGCACCCCCGGATGCCATTAATTTTTCGATGGTTTTAAAAGATACATAAGCTTTCAATTGCCGTCTGTTATTATCGCTCCAGCTTATGCCTTTGCTGTCATAGTATATCTTCAAAACATTGTCTTCAACAATTGTCTTGAAACGTTCCCCGTATTTCTCGTCACTGTAACTTACAGCCACGGATTCTTCAGAACCCTGGGTAAGAAAAAGTTCAATGCCATCTGAAACACTGATTGCTGTAAAGGATGCATTTAAATTACGCTGTTTTGCATTTGCATCATTGACAACCTTTGTTTCCTGCGCAAAAGCGGTTGTGCTGATGATGATACACAATAAGAAAGATAATAATTTCATGGCGATGTATTATCTGTAATACGCACAAAAAGAAACCAATGTTACAAACTTCCAAAAAATAAACTCATAAATAAATGCTATTTCGCTTATTTGAATATAGATTTGCACTGTAATTATAATTGTTCTTTTAATCATTGCCAGAATTTCCGGGGTGCTTTTTCATAAAGGCTGAGATCATACCCGTTTAACCTGCACAGGATAATGCCTGCGAAGGGAGTATATTTTCTACCGGTACCTATCCGGATCTTCGGCACAAATATTACAGATATGAAATATTTATTAACCAGCGCTTTTTTGTGCCAGGCTGTTTTATTCTGCCATGCCCAGAATCCGATCAACCTGAATGATACCAGCCTTTTACAACCTGTAGAATTGATTGCTGTAAGAGCAACGGATAATTCACCTGTTGCCAAAACAAATATTTCAAAACAGGAAATTGGTAAAAAAAATACGGGGCAGGACCTTCCTTTTATTTTAAACCAGGCTCCATCTGTGATCGTTCATTCTGATGCTGGCAATGGCATCGGATATACAGGGATCAGGATCAGGGGCACAGATGCCAGCCGCATCAATGTTACCATCAACGGAATTCCATACAATGATGCTGAAAGCCAGGGAACCTATTTTGTAGACCTGCCGGATATTGCATCTTCAGCAGGCAGTATACAAATACAAAGAGGTGTAGGCACCTCTACCAATGGTGCCGGCTCTTTTGGAAGTTCGATCAATCTATGTACAAATGACATCAATACTAAAAAAGGTTTTGAATTGAACAACAGCATAGGTTCATATCATTCATTTAAGAATACACTTATTTTGAACAGTGGCATTTTGGGAAAACATTTTACGATTGACGCCAGGTTGAGTAATATTCAAAGCAGTGGTTACATCGAAAGGGCAAGGACCCGCTTACAGTCATATTATGCAAGTGCGGCTTATATTGATTCAAAAAACTCTCTGCGTTTCAATATTTTTTCAGGCAAAGAAAAAACTTACCAGGCATGGAATGGTATTGATGAAAAAACACTTGCAACAAACAGGAGATACAATTCAGCCGGCACAGAAAAACCGGATGAACCTTATGACAATGAAACCGACAATTATACCCAAACACATTATCAGTTATTTTATAACCACAAATTCAATCATTATTGGAAAGGAAATGTGACCCTTTTCTTAACCAAAGGAAAAGGATATTATGAGCAATACAAGGCTGACGCGAGCCTGGCAGATTACGGCCTTCCTGACTATGACAATGGAACAACCGTTGTTGACAAAACAGATCTTGTAAGAAGGTTGTGGCTCGACAATGATTTTTTTGGATCGGTATTCTCAATGCAATACGTACATAATAAAACAAATCTTATTATCGGTGGCGGATGGAACAGTTATGATGGCCATCATTTCGGAGAGATCATATGGGCCAGGATCCAACCGTCGGTTCCCAAAAATTTCAGGTGGTACCAGTTAACGGCTTATAAAAAAGATCTTTCAGGATATGTAAAATGGACACAGCGAATAACAGGGAACTGGCAGACATTTGTTGATATCCAGGTCAGGTCGGTTGATTATACCATAAATGGTTTCAGGAACAATCCTTTGTTGAAAATAAACAACAACTATTTTTTCTTTAACCCAAAAGCTGGTATTACCTATACTAAAAATAAACTCCAGGCATGGATCTATTATGGCCGTTCTGCCAAAGAACCCAACAGAGATGATTTTGAATCGGGTGTTGCAACAGCACCAAAAGCAGAAATCCTGAATGACATTGAAGCAGGCTTTGAACATAGAAATAAAAATAATTCATGGGGGATCAACCTGTATTATATGATTTACAAAGACCAACTGGTACTAACTGGAAAGATCAATGATGTTGGCGCTTATACCAGAACAAATATCCCAAAAAGTTACCGGGCAGGTATTGAATTGACAGGAGCCCTGCAATTCAATAAATGGATCTCGTGGAGCGGAAACCTTGCTTTCAGTGAAAATAAAATAAAAAATTTTACAGAATTTATTGATGATTATGACAATGGCGGGCAACTGGCCAATTTTTATAAAAAAACCGATCTTTCATTTTCTCCATCAGTGGTAGCTGCCACATCAATTAACATTGAACCTGTTAAAAATGCAACCATAGAACTTATAGGAAAATATGCCGGCAGGCAATACCTGGACAACAGTTCACAACGGGCCAGGAGCCTTCATGACTACTATGTGCAGGATATAAGACTTGGTTATCTTATCGAAGGCAAACATTTTAAATCAATTAATTTATTTGCGCAGATCAATAATCTTTTATCGAAAAAATATGAACCGAACGGTTATACCTTCAGTTATGTGTATGGGGGGAATTTAACAACAGAGAATTATTATTACCCAATGGCAACTGTAAATTTTATGGCAGGTTTGAATATTAAACTTTAAAACTGTTTGAGGTTTGAAGTTTGAAGTTCGAGGTTTGAGGTTTGAAGTTTGAAGTTTGAAGTTTTAGGTTCCAGCCTCCAACTATAAACTTTTGAATATTTCCTGCCACTCCAGCATTCCGCCGGTGAGGTTTTTTACATTTTTGAATCCAAAAGTTTCGAGCATCAGGCAGGCCTGCATACTGCGGTTACCACTTCGGCAATAACAAATCACTTCTTCATTTTTAAGATCATCGATGTCATCAGTCATCATTGATAATATATTTCCGAGAGGTAAAAGTTTGCCACCAATATTAAAATCTGCATGTTCGGCCGGCTCCCGCACATCAATTAAATGAAGGTTCGTATTGGTATCTAATTTCGTTTTCAGTTCTGAGCAAGAAATTGTTTGCATGTTGATGCATTTTTTATTGAACAATTGTTGAATCTGAAGATTTCATGAACGGACTTACATACAGATCCATTAACTGGCCCGATTGTATGTAATTTGGTTGTTTGTCTTCCGTATATTTCGGAGGATTTTGTTTATAGATAAATCCCGCCAATGTATCCTTTGTTCCCGGATCTACAACAATGGCTCCTACATTTATTCCTTCAGCTTCAAGTAAAGTTTTCGCTTCTCTTAAAGTAAGGCCTAAAACTGAAGGAACAATAAAACGGTCGCTGTTTAACCCGCCGGCGAGCACCAGGTCTATCCGGCTGCCCCAGGGAATTTTTGATCCCGCTGCAATTTTATTCCCATTGTATAATTGTTCTAAAACAGATCCACGCATAAAATCGGGTTTGTAAATTGTATCCCCGAGTTTTAAATGGCCATGTTCTAAAATCACCAATGCATAATTCAATGTTTTACCTTCCAGTGCCGGCATATCGATCATAGGAAGTGTAACTCTGTTAACGGTTAAGAATACCGAGCGGTTAACCTTAACTGTACTGTTGGGGTCCGGTAATTGCTTTAGTACAATTCCTCTTTTTGCAGTATCTACATAAATGGAATCCTGTATTACAACATCAAACCCTTTGTCTTCTAGAAATTTTATAGCTTCAATTGTATTTCTTCCTACAACAGATGGAACAATAAGGTATTGGCCATGCTTGGTGATCAATCCAAGCAATTGCAGAAAAATAAAAAATATCAGCAATGCGAATACAATGGCAGCAAGAATATTTACCCATAGAGGGCGGCTGGTTATGAATTTAAACACAAATAAATATATTACATTTTAGGAAATACAATGTACAATTTTTCATTGATCATTCTTTTAAAAAACATTCTTCAATGAGTGCCGAATAAAATTCCTGCAAAGACCAGCCCATCGCCAGCACCTGCTGAGGAACAATACTGGCAGCACTTTGACCCGGCACAGTATTAATTTCCAGCATATACGGACGGCCTGATCCTTCATCATAAATAAAGTCAATTCTTACAATGCCCCTGCAATTAAATACTTCATATGCTTTTTTTGCTTCCGACCTTACCTTTTCAGCAACTGATTCTTCCAGCTTTGCCGGTGTTATTTCTTCACTGGCGCCTTCATATTTTGCCTGGAAATCGAAAAACTCATTTTTAGAAACGATCTCTGTTATGGGCAATGAAATGATCTTACCTTTTGATTTAAAAACGCCAATGGTAAACTCCCTTCCACTGATGAATTCTTCTACCAATACCTGGTCATCTTCATTGAATGCTTTCAGTAATGCGGTATCCAGTTCTGAAGCTTCTTTAACCTTGCTGATACCCAAACTGCTTCCTCCATTGTTTGGTTTTACAAACAACGGCAATGTTAATTGTTTTAATATTTCTGCGGAAGACAGCGCTGTGTTTTTGAAAAGATGCAACGACCTTGCCACATGCATCCCCGCAAACGAAGCAACGGCCACTGTATATCTCTTATTAAATGTCAATGCAGATGTTGCGGCATCGCAGGTTGTATAAGGAATGTTTAAGCAATCAAAATAGCCCTGCAGTTTTCCGTCTTCTCCGGGAGTACCATGCAAACCGACCAGCACCGCATCAAAATTTATTTTTTGCTGCTGAAACGTTATGGAAAAATCATTCTTATCAACCGGGATCTTATTATTTGCATTGTCCTTATAATACCAACCCTGCGGGTTGATGTCGATCAAATAACAATCCCATTTGCCGGTATCAATATTTTTTTGAATTGAAGATGCACTCTTATAAGATATTACTGATTCGCCTGAATATCCACCTGTGACCAGGGCAATTTTTTTCTTCATTATTTTAAATCATAATTGTTTTGACAAAGAAACAAAATTTCATACGCTATTACGGATTTAAATAAATAAGTTTGGGAATGAATAAAAGATTAACATAATTCAGAGATGCCACATCATTGTTCATCTGTTGAAATATAATCACCGATCCCTTCATTCCCGGTATCCAGCACAAATTTCCATTTTCCATTTTTCTCTTTTTTCCAGATGCTTGTATAAGTACCATAGATGACTGTATCTTTTGAGTTTGGCCTCATGGCATAAATTCCATAGGTATACCCTAAATCGCCAGAACTGGAAATGCCGCCATTATTGGGTTCCCAGGTAAGACTGTAACCTGTATCGTTGAGTTGTATCAGATAATCAATTGCATTTGCCCCAATGATCGGCAGGTGGCCTGTTCTTAATAAAACCCCATTGCTGTCTATATATTCAATGAAAGCAGTTTTCATACCTTTTTCCCCGCTCATTTTTGAAAATGCCCTATCTACCTCCATCAATTCTTTTTTATCAGCAGTTATCGCTTTGATATTTTTTTTGCTCTTGCAGGAAAAGATCATAAGCATTGAAATAAAAAAAAGAAAGAAATATTTCATAGATCCATTTTAAACACGAAAGTTAACTTAATATATATTTTTATTAGATACAAAAAGGCGAAAGTATATAAGAATACCCTCGCCTGCTGTGCAGGAAATATCACCTGCTATGAAAGCCTTGCGGCCTCTGAATAAATCAAATATGCATCCTGTTCTTTTTGTCCATCAACTGATCTACTGTTTCACGGTAATCATCATCAGGAACACAACAATCAACCGGGCAAACTGCAGCACACTGAGGCTCTTCATGAAACCCCTGGCATTCTGTACACTTATTTGGAACGATATAATAAATGTCTGATGCAATGGGAGAATTGCGTTTATCCGCATCCATAACAGATCCATCCATTAAAGTATAACTTCCTTTGATGGTAGTACCATCAGATACTGCCCACTCAACTCCGCCTTCATATATTGCGTTATTGGGACACTCCGGTTCGCATGCACCGCAGTTTATACATTCATCTGTAATCTTTATAGCCATGTATCGTAATTTTGATGCAATTTAATAAGATCTATATGAATTTACAACACCGAATTGAATTATTACAGGATCTGCGTATTTTTTTACAAACGAATGATCCGGAATGGCAGGAAATAAAAGAACAGGCTTTCCAGAAAAACCCATGGTTTACTGCATCATTCACAGATACAGCTGTAAAAAATATTGTTGATAATTTTTTAAAAAAAGATTTACTTGAAAAATGGGTGAACCATTATCACCTCGATGATAATATTTCTGCAAAAAATATTGGTATAGTGATGGCTGGCAATATTCCCCTGGTTGGATTTCATGATTTTTTATGCGTTTTCATCAGCGGCCACAGGCAAACCATAAAAATGTCATCGAAAGATGATGTTTTACTAAAGTTCATGGTTAATAAATTATCAGCCATAGACACGGAATTTAAGCAATTGGTTTCTTTTGCAGAATTATTGAAAGGATGCGATGCATATATTGCAACAGGAAGTAATAATACGGCCCGTTATTTTGACCAGTATTTTGCAAAATATCCAAGCATAATTCGAAGAAACAAAACCTCTGTAGCCGTTCTTAAAGGAAATGAAACTGAAGAAGAATTAAATGGCTTATCAGATGATATCCATCTTTTTTTCGGACTGGGCTGCAGAAATGTGACCAAATTATTTGTCCCTGAAAATTATGAGTTCATTCTTTTGTTAAAGTCATTTGACCGATATAAATATTTCAGGGACCATCACAAATACACGAATAACTATGATTACCAGCTTTCCATTATGTTATTGAATAAAGTATATTACATGACAAATGGAAGCACTTTGCTGGTTGAAAACCCGGCACCCTTTTCAGCAATAAGCACGGTGAATTATCAATATTATAAAAGTGAACAAATGCTGAATGAACTTTTATTGAACCGGGATGACATTCAATGTATAGCAGGAAGGGATTCCATTGCATTTGGAAAAGCACAGTCGCCTGACTTATTTTCCTATGCCGATGGGGTTGACACGATGCAGTTTTTATTATCTTTATAATGATCTACGAAGTTCTTACTAAATTAATTGTTAAAGATGGCAGAAGGTATCTCACTTTTTGTCAGTATACCGTTATTTTGTACTGCCAGGCACAGGATTTGAATCCGAAGACAAATATGTTGAAAAATAAAAAACCTATAAAATGAAACTAAAACAAGTATTATTTACGATTACAATCAGCGCCCTAACCACATTGGCGGTTGTTTGGAGTTATGGTACCTTCTTTAAACAAAATAATGCTTATGGCGGTCAGCAAACAGGGGTAACACCGGCAAATTATAAATATGCCGGATTCACGGATGGCGCAACTACTCCACCCGGATCAGTAGATTTCACACAACCTTCCCTTGCTGCAACTCCGGCTGTGGTTCATATTAAAACAAAAACAAATGCCAAGCAGGTAAACAACAACCTGCCACGCATTCAAAAACAAAACCCGTTCAGCGATCTGCTGGGAGATGATATGTTTGAACAACTTTTCGGTGGCGGAAGGGCAAACCTGATCCCGGAACAACGGGCGTCGGGTTCAGGAGTTATCATCAGCGATGACGGATATATTGTTACAAACAACCATGTGGTACAAAACGCAGATGAGATCACTGTTACACTGAATAATAAAAAAACATACAAAGCCAAAGTGATTGGTACAGACCCTTCTTATGACCTGGCAGTGATAAAAGTTGACTCTAAGGACCTTCCATACCTTGTTTATGGAAACTCGGATGATGTTAAGATCGGCCAGTGGGTTTTAGCGATCGGCTATCCGTTGAACCTGGAGACAACGGTTACAGCAGGCATTGTAAGTGCAAAATCAAGAAGCCTTGGGCTTAATAAAGACAAATCCGGCAATCCTGCGGGCGCTGTTGAATCATTTATTCAAACAGATGCTGCAGTAAATATGGGTAACAGTGGAGGAGCCTTGATCAATACCGATGGAAGGCTGATCGGGGTTAATTCTGCCATTGCTTCACCAACAGGTTATTATTCCGGCTACTCATATGCCATACCTGTAAACATAGTAAAGAAAGTAGTGGATGATATCATGAAATTCGGCACCGTACAAAGGGGTTACCTGGGGATTGCTTTTGGCAATGCTGCCGACATGACCGATGATGCCAAAAAGAAATACAACGTACCTCTTGAATCTTATGATGGTATTTATGCCACAGATGTACCAAAAGATGGCGGTGCTTATGAAGCAGGGATTAAAACCGGCGACAGGATCAATAAGATCAATGGCAATGAAATTTTTAGCGGAGGCGAATTACAGGAACAGGTTAGCCGTTACAAACCAGGTGACAAAGTACCGGTTACTTTTTTAAGAAACGGAAAGGAACAAACGGTTACGGTTACTCTAAAAAACAAATCAGGCAATTACGATATTGTAAAAAATGATGAGGTTACTGATATTCTTGGAGCGGACTTTGTAACCCTGGATCCTAAAAAAGCAAAAGAATACGGAGTTCCCGGAGGCGTTATAGTAAAGAAGATCAAAGAAGGCGCTTTAAATGACCAAACAAGAATGAAAGATAGTTTTATCATTTTAAAAGTAAATGATAAAGACATCAAGAGTGTTGCGGAACTAACCAGTGCAATTGGTTCTGAAAAATCTATTACCATTACAGGATTTTATCCCGGATATGATGGATTGTATGAATACCCGTTGACCTTGGGCGAATAAGTAACCGGTTGAGTTAAAAAAGTCGTCCGGCCACTGCAGTGGC
>JAYSWW010000356.1:0-3483 GCA_043717805.1 Ferruginibacter sp. | reverse complement strand
AATGATTTGGCAAATTCCCATTTTTCTTTGCTCAGGATGTCTGAAAAATTATGCTGGAGCGGTTTATTGAAATAATTCAACACCAAAGCCTGCATCATTTCTGCATCATCATCCCAGTTGATAAAATGTTCTTCTATGTGGCTGATGAAATTTTCATTTGGAAGCATCAGGTCGGTAAAAATAAAGTCGAGGATACGTTTCTCGGATTTTTTATCCCTCGACTGCAATTCAATATATTCTTTGTATTCAGGCGAATCGATCAGGTTGATGTAAATTCTTTTCAGGAGGTCGATGTCTTTGTTATTGGTCAGCTTGCCATCATTCATAGCGGCTTTAAATCCTGCATCTTCCACAATTTTCCATAAGATATCATTTCCGGCGATCTTGGTATTTACGGCCAGGTCGCCCGCTGTTGGTAAATGTTTACTGGCCTTCTGGCGTGCATCTGTTTCAGAAAAACGGGCTACTTCTGTTATGAAATAGATCAAATAAGTGAATAATTGCCTGCTTTCTTCAATTTTTTTGGTAAGTATGGTCAAAGGTTCTCCTGGCTTTGTCTCCCCGTTCGCACTATCAATGCTGTACAAGGTCTGCATCACTTTAACCCGGATATTTCTTCTGCTGATCATCTTAAAGAACTTTATTTTAGGCTGCAAAATTAAGGGTTTAAATTTTGCAGGACGAGATTCTTCCTATAATTATTAGCTAAATGAAAAAATGTCCTGCAAATGCATTTTAAAACTGACAGAGCGTGTTGTTCCCTGACAACAATTCTATTTTCCTGTCTTTGGTATAATTATTAGAGTACCTTTGCATTCCCAAAAACGGGATATATCATTTTAAATCAATTAAAAAAAATAGAATTATGGCCAAAAAGTTAAACATTACGCCTTTACACGACAGGGTAATTGTGAAACCAGCCGCTGCTGAAGTAAAAACTGCAGGCGGAATTATTATTCCTGATACCGCTAAAGAAAAACCACAACGTGGTACTGTTCTGGCTGCCGGTCCGGGTAAAAAAGATGAACCGGTTACGGTAAAAGCCGGAGATTCCGTTCTATATGGTAAATATGCAGGAACGGAAATAAATGTAGAAGGGGTGGATTACCTGATCATGAGAGAGAGTGATATTCTCGCTATCGTGTAATAAATATTTGATACTAGATACCAGATGCTGGATGAGTTTTCTAAAATCATAGAATTTCTTTTATCCAGAATCAAGGATCCAGCATCCAGCATCAATTAATAATAATTCAAAACCTAAAATAACTTACAAATGGCTAAAATGATTTTCTTCGATATAGAAGCAAGAAATAAAATGAAAAAAGGCGTTGACACATTGGCAAACGCAGTTAAAGTAACACTTGGACCAAAAGGTAGAAACGTTGTTATTGAAAAGAAATTTGGAGCCCCGCAGGTTACCAAAGATGGCGTTACAGTTGCAAAAGAAATTGAACTGGAAGACCCGATCGAAAACATGGGTGCCCAGATGGTGAAAGAAGTAGCTTCAAAAACTGCTGATATTGCAGGTGACGGAACTACTACTGCAACTGTATTGGCTCAAAGCATCATCAGTGAAGGCCTGAAAATGGTTGCAGCAGGTGCAAATCCAATGGACCTGAAACGTGGTATTGACAAAGCGGTTAGTCTTGTTGTTGCAAGCCTGAAAGCTCAAAGCCAGGCTGTTGGAAGTGACAGCAAAAAAATACAGCAGGTAGCCACCATCTCTGCAAACAACGATGAAACCATTGGTAAATTGATTGCAGAAGCTTTTGCAAAAGTTGGTAAAGAAGGTGTTATTACAGTTGAAGAAGCAAAAGGTACAGATACTACTTCTGATATCGTTGAAGGAATGCAGTTCGACCGTGGATACATCAGCCCTTATTTTGTAACCAACAGTGAAAAAATGCAGGCTGAATTACAAAATCCTTACATACTGATCTATGACAAGAAGATCTCTTCTATGAAGGATATCCTCCCGGTATTGGAAAGCGTTGCTAAAAGTGGCCGCCCATTGCTGATCATTGCTGAAGACCTTGAAGGTGAAGCATTGGCAACACTTGTTGTAAACAAATTGCGTGGAACCATCAAAGTGGCAGCGGTAAAAGCCCCGGGTTTTGGTGACCGCAGGAAAGAAATGCTGACGGATATTGCGATCCTGACAGGCGGAGAAGTGATCAGCGAAGAATTGGGCAATAAACTGGAAGATGTAGAATTGAAATCATTGGGACAGGCTTCTTCTGTTACCATAGACAAAGACAATACTACCATCGTTGGTGGAAAAGGTGAAAAGAAAGCCATTCTTGGCCGTGTTGAACAGATCAAAGCCCAGGTAAAAAATACAACCTCTGATTATGACAAAGAAAAATTACAGGAACGCCTGGCTAAATTAGCAGGTGGTGTAGCTGTACTTTATATCGGAGCTGCAACCGAAGTTGAAATGAAAGAAAAGAAAGACAGGGTAGACGATGCTTTGCATGCAACCCGTGCTGCAGTTGAAGAAGGAATTGTACCGGGTGGGGGTGTTGCTTACATCCGTGCCATAGCAAGCCTTGATCCTAAAGTTAAAGGCCAGATCGCTGATGAACAAACAGGAATGGCTATTGTACGCCGTGCCCTGGAAGAGCCAATCCGTATACTTACAGCCAATGCAGGTATTGATGGTTCTATTGTTGTACAAAAGATCAAGGAAGGTAAAGGTGATTTTGGTTTCAATGCAAGAACAGAGGAATATGAAACCTCGATGCTTAAGGCCGGAATCATTGACCCGACTAAAGTTAGCCGTGTTGCTTTGGAAAATGCAGCATCTATTGCTGGTATGTTACTGACAACAGAATGTGTAGTTGCCGACAAGCCTAAAGAAGAAGCTGCCCATAGCCATGGTGCACCTGATATGGGTGGAATGGGTTACTAAACAAGTTAAAAAGAAAAGATAAAACTGATGAGATCCCCGTTGTTTAAAAAATAGCGGGGATTTTTTTTACAGTTGATTTTTACGATGCTCAAAAATTATCAATAATCAAATTAGCTTTGTAAGCTGACAGGAAAATAAATCATCATACGGATGCATGAAATGGATGACTATATTTTAAAAAACAAAACTGCCTGGAATGAAAAGACAGTTCATCATTTCAATTCAGATTTTTATGATGTTGACAGTTTTTTAAAAGGTAAAAATTCACTCAATGAGATTGAACTGGAATTGTTGAATGATGTAACAGGCAAATCGATCCTTCATTTGCAATGCCATTTTGGAATGGATACAATTTCACTGGGCAGGATGGGCGCAGAAGTGACAGGTGTTGATCTTTCGGATAAGGCCATTGCAAAAGCAACTGAACTGGCCAATCAAACAAATATAAATGCTTCCTTTCTCTGTTGTGATATTTATGACCTGCCCCATTATCTTGATAAACAATTTGACATTGTATTTACAAGTTATGGCACCATCGGTTGGCTTCCTGATATTGATAAATGGGCAGC
>JAYSWW010000355.1:0-8925 GCA_043717805.1 Ferruginibacter sp. | reverse complement strand
GTTATGATAAATCATATTCTTTGCAGATTTTCAACTTCATGGGGAAAAAAGTTTATGAATTAAAAAATACTCCTTCCCGGATCAATGTAAACCTGGATGAATTCTATCGTGGCATTTATGTATTCCAGGTAAGAGACAAGAACGGCTCTATCATTGAATCAGGTAAATTCCAGGTTATTAAGTAACAATCTCCCCTTTCTCCTTTTTTACTCATTTTATTGTAATGTCAAAATGACTGCTATATATCTATTGGCAAAATGTTTGACTGTTGTACCTTTGCAAACATTTTAAAGAAAAAATATGGAAGAAAACAACATACCGGTTACTGACAATACTGATATAGACATCAACGCTGATTCGGATGTTCCGGGCAATACACACCTGAGTAACCCTGAAAATGAATTGATAACTGAATCCGAAAAACTGGCATCAGAGCTAAAAGAACAAAAAGACAAATTTCTCCGGCTTTCTGCAGAATTTGATAATTTCAAACGCCGTACTGCAAAAGAAAAAATTGAGCTGATACAAACTGCCGGGAAAGAAATCATCACTTCTCTGCTGGACGTACTGGATGATTGCGAAAGAGCAGAAAAACAAATGCAGCAAACAGAGGATATTACGCTCATCAAAGAAGGAAATTTATTGGTTTTTAATAAGCTTAGAAATGTACTGCATCAAAAAGGCTTAAAACCCATGAAAAGTGTAGACCAGGATTTTGATGTAGAAAAACACGAAGCTGTAGCAGAATTGGAAGCTGAACCAAAAAAGAAAGGAAAAGTAATGGATGAAGCAGTAAAAGGATATTACCTGAATGATAAGATCATTCGTTTTGCAAAAGTTGTTGTTGGAAAATAAAGACAGCACAATCCATAAGCCGTTAGCTGCAAG
Source organism: Ferruginibacter sp. (assembly GCA_043717805.1). GTDB lineage: Bacteria > Bacteroidota > Bacteroidia > Chitinophagales > Chitinophagaceae > Ferruginibacter. Next base: position 8,037 of record JAYSWW010000355.1, on the reverse strand, counting down.
CCGGTTTTTTGGAATGAATATGCTTGCAGTTTATAGCTAACAGCTCATAACAATGACAAATAAGAGAGATTTTTACGAAATACTGGGCGTTTCTAAAACGGCATCACAGGAAGAGATCAAGAAAGCATATCGCAAAGTTGCTATGCAACATCACCCCGACAGGAACCCCGGTGATAAAGCTGCCGAAGATAAATTTAAGGAAGCAGCTGAGGCTTATGAGATACTGAATGATCCTGATAAAAAGGCACAATATGACCGTTTTGGCCACAGTGCATTCGGTTCAGGTCGTGGCGGAGGCGGATTCAACGGTGGCGGAATGAATATGGATGATATCTTCAGCCAGTTCGGCGATATTTTTGGAGATGAAGGATTTGGAAGTTTTTTCGGTGGCGGCGGAAGAAGAAGTGCAGCTACCCAACACCGTGGAAGCCGGGGAAGCAATCTCCGTGTAAAATTGAAAATGAATTTTGAAGAGATCTCCAAAGGAGCCAACAAAACCATTAAAGTAAAAAAACATGTAAAATGCACTACCTGCCAGGGCAGTGGCGCCAAAGATAAAAACAGTATGCAAACCTGTGGCACCTGCCATGGAAGCGGACAGGTAAGGCGGGTACAAAATACTTTCCTTGGTCAGATGCAAACGGTAACAACCTGTCCAACCTGCAGCGGCGAGGGAAGTACTATAACCAATAAATGTGCAGGTTGTAAAGGTGAAGGAAGAGTTTATGGCGAAGAAACGGTAACCATTGATATTCCGGCAGGCGTACAGGAAGGAATGCAACTGAGTATCAGCGGCAAAGGAAATGCCGGCGAGCGTGGAGGAATGGCAGGCGACCTGATCGTATTAATTGAAGAAGAACCACATCCGCAATTACAACGTGATGGATTAAATGTTGCCTTTGAATTATACATTTCTTTTCCCGATGCAGTTTTCGGAACCCAGGTTGAAGTACCAACCATTGATGGCCGTGCAAAAATTAAAATCCCGCCGGGAACTCAAAGCGGAAAAATTTTCAGGCTGAAAGGCAAAGGTTTTCCTCATGTAAACAGTTATGAAAAAGGAGACCAGTTAATTCATGTAAACATCTGGACACCCCAGCATGTAAGTGATGATGAAAAAAAGATGCTTGAAAAAATGAATGCATCAGATAATTTTGAACCAAAGCCTGAAAAAAATGAAAAATCATTTTTTGATAAAGTAAGGGAAATGTTCAGTTAATAATTTAACCAAATAATCAACCACATATAAAACCGCAAAAATCTAAAAAATTTTTGCGGTTTTATAAATATTACTTTATTTATAAAATTTTATACTTTTTCTTTTTCTTAATTGAATAAATCTTTTCTGCCTTGTCAATTAACCTGATAAAATCCTGCTGAAGATAACTATTCATATCTGCGGATGACAAAGCAACACTTTTGATAAAAGCCCAGTCAATCTTATTGTTTATATATTGTGATTGCTTTAATTTCAAGGCAAACATAGTAACAGCAGATAAAAATTTCAGGTCACGGTCAACGCTGTCAATTACCAAATAATTATTGGGTACTTTATAGTTGGCTTGTTTTGAAGCGGTATCATTGCAAAGACTATATTGCAATGAAAGTGTTGCGATCTCATCAGCAATGGATGTATTTTTTGTCAGCAGGTTTTGTTGAGTAGGTATTATTTCAAAAACAGCCAATGTACTGTTTCCGCTGCCTATTTCACCTCCTTCCAGTTCGCTTCTGTTGTCCGATACTGCTTCTTTCCGGTTATCAAATCCAATAAGCCTGTATTGCTTTACCATTGCAGGATTGAAATTTACATTCATATACACATCATCGGCAACTGCATAAAAGGTCTGAGTCAGTTCCTTTACCAATACTTTTTCAGCTTCATTGATATCATCCAGGTATGCATAATTGCCATTGCCTTTTTTTGCCAGTGTTTGTAATTTTGAATCTTTGAAATTTCCCATACCCACACCCAGGCAGGTAAGGTAAACACCTGTCTGTCGCATACCGGTTATCAGTTCTTCCAACGACTTCTCAGAATTTTCTCCAACATTAAAATCACCGTCGGTCGCAAGAATTACCCTGTTATTACCTCCTTTGATAAAAGTTCTTTCTGCCAGCCGGTATGCAAAACGAATGGCAGATTCACCCGGCGTATCACCCGCAGCCGTTAGTGATTCAATAGACTCTAATATCTTATCTTTTTCTGAACCCGATGTTGGCTGAAGCCATACACCCACCGTTCCGCCATACATTACTATTGATACTTTGTCCTTTTCCCTTAGATTTTTTACAAACATCTGAAAGGCAGCTTTCAGCAATGGTAACCTGTTGGGCATATCCATGCTTCCTGACACATCGATCAGGAAAACAAAATTACAGGGCGGTACTTTTTCAAGATCCAGTTTTTTTGCACTTGTATTTAGAAATAACAATTGCTTTTTGGAATCCCATGGACAGGAGGTTAGTTGAGATCCCATTTTGAAAACCTCACCATTTAAAGGTTCCCGGTAATGAAGATTAAAATAATTGATCAGCTCTTCGATTCTTACCGCATCAGGCGGAACAGGGCTTTCTGAATTCAAAAACCTGCGCACATTGCTGTAAGACGATTTGTTTACATTCAATGCAAAACCTGTATTGGGATAACCGTATGTATTTACAAAATTGTTTTCAACCAGTTGAAAATAAGTTTCATCGTCTGTGACCAGGTTGAATTTCGAAGCCTGTTTAGGGTCTCTTGTTATTGAGATCAGTTTGGGTTTACTTTTACTGATGGTTACTTCAGAAACTTTTAAAACAATGCTTTGCCATTGATCGGTCCTTACCCTGATGATCTTTGTTTCATAGCCATCAAGGCTGATCGTTAGCGAGTCATACAGATTGGAAACATTTATTCCAAACCCACCATAAGTACCGGAATAATAAAGTGACCTGGCGGAATGCAAAAATATTTTTACATTCTGAATGCCCTGGTTCTTTTCATCTTTTACTTCGCCACGGAGATAATACTGCCCAAATACATTATTAGTGAATAAAATAATGAAAAAATATATAGCAGTTTTTTTCAAAAAATATCGTTGGTTTGATTATTTAAAATACCATCCCTGGTTACAATATTATTTTTTAATTAGTTCACTCCTCCCCGATCAACTGGTATATTTCTTTCAGGTTACGGCCAAGCCCGTCGAAGTCAAGACCATATCCCAACAAAAATTTATTCGGTACGCTGAATCCAAGGTAATCGATCTTCAACGGGTATAATGTTGCATCTGGCTTGTGTAACAGGGCTGCAATTCTCAGCGATGCAGGTTGCTGATCCTTCAATTGCGGCAAAAATTCATTCAGGGTTTTTCCGGTATCAACAATATCTTCTAAAATAACCACATGCCTGTCTTTAAGCGACTCATCCAAACCTATTGATGTGATTACGTGGCCGCTGCTCCGTGTTCCTTTGTAAGAAGCGAGCTTGATAAAACAGATCTCAGCATCAATGGTTAATACTTTAAACAGATCTGCAGCAAACATAAATGACCCATTTAAAATAGCGATGAACAACGGTCGTTTCCCTTCATATTCTTTATTGATTTCAGATCCAAGCCTGTTGATCTGTTTATCAATTTCACTTGCAGTCAGATATGGTTGAAATTGTTTTCCGTTCACCTTAATAACAGACATGTCTATTTTTATTTTGAGATGATCAATTGCTGCCCTTCATTCAGGTCATCTGCAGTTAAATTGTTCAATAACTTTATTTCCTGAACCGAAACATTGTATTTTTTTGAAATTGCGTACAACCCTTCTTTCGGTTGTACCAGGTGCAATATAGTATTTCTGGTATTGCCTGTGGCTTCCTGTTTTACGGGCCCTGGCCTTAACCTGATCTTTGTTCCTCTTTTGATCAATTCATTTTCACTCATATTATTAAACTGAACAAGTGAATTTAATTGTATGGCATTTGTCTGTGATATCCCGTACAATGTCTCACCAAGCTCTGCTGTATAATAATCACGGTTGCCCTGTTTTAATTTTTTTTCAAGAAATATCCATTGCTCCTCTTTCAGCAAACCATCTGATTTAAGATCATTAAACTCTAATAATTTCGACAATGAAATATCAAACTCGGTAGCGATCGCAAGCAGGGATGTTCCTTTTGATACAAATACTGCTTTCAAGCCGTTGAACAGTGTTCTGCCTGCCTTGATGGATGCCAGGTTTTTTGAAGTATTCATTTCATTGCTTGCTGCAATTTCAACAGGTTTTTTTTCTTCAATGGTAATTTTAGGCTCAACCGGAACATCTACCTGAACACCTGGCTGATCATATTGTTCCAGGTTGTATTGTTCAATATGCTTAATAAGTATTTCCGGGTAACGGGGATTGGTTGCATAACCTGCTTTTTTCAATCCATAAGCCCAGGATTTATAATCTGCGGGGTCCAGGTCAAACAAAAAGGCATACCTGCTGCTTCCCCGCAAAAAATCACTGTGATCTTTGTAGCTGTCAGTAGCTTTGTCATATTTCCTGAAACATTCTCCGGCAGCATCATCATCGTGAAACACGGTGGCCCCGGTCCAGGTATTTTTACATTTTATACCGAAATGATTGTTGGAACGCCTTACCAGGTCACTGTTACCATTCTCAGTTTCAAGGATTCCCTGTGCCAATGTTATGGATGCAGGAATTCCAACCCGCTTCATTTCAAGAATGGCAACATCCTTGTATGTTGCAATATATTCTTCCACACTGATGGTTTGTGCAGAAGAACCCAGGTAAATAAAAAATGATAAAATAGCAATCACTATTTTTTTCATATGGTCATAATTTTCTGATTAACATCAATCCATCCCTCACTGTAAGCATTACATGTTCAACCCTGTTATCCGCAGCCACATGTTCATTGAATGCCTGTATCGCTTTTGCATTTTTTCCTTTTACCTCTGCTTCCAGCACTTGCCCGTGAAACAAAACATTGTCTGCCAGCATCCATCCGCCTTTGTTTAAAAAAGGCAAAGTTAATTCGTAATATTCAATATAATTCACCTTATCAGCATCTATGAATACAAGGTCCCATATTTCATCCAGGCGGGGAATTATTTCCAATGCATTTCCGGTATGCAACCGGATCTTATTTTCCACACCGGCTTTTTTAAAATATGCTTCTGCGGTAGACGCATCTTCTGCCCTCAGTTCTATTGTGTGCAATATACCGTTCTGCTGAAGCCCCTTCATTAAACACAACGCACTAAAGCCTGTAAAAGTGCCTATTTCCAGTACTTTTTCCGGTTTTACCATCCTGCTGACCATCTCTAAAAACTTACCCTGTACATGTCCGCTGTGCATCTGTGATGCTGCATGTGAAGCAAGTGTATTTGTTTCATTCTCAAGCAAAATGTCATCCAGTTTGGATGTATATTTTTTTGAATATGCTTCGGCACTTTGATTTACAATATCCATTAAAGATTAATATTGACAGATTTTTTTGAAATTATTAACAAGCCCAGGAAAGTAAGTGCCCCGTTTATGATCAATAATTCTGAGCCAATCTGGAAATTACCAAAGATCTCTTTTTGAAATTTATCCAGTATAAAACAAATGATGGGCGAAGCTACACAAACAAAGGGCACCAGTTTATCATGAACCTGTTTTTTTGTTAATATTCCAAATGTGAACAAACCCAACAATGGGCCATAAGTATACGCTGCAACTTTTAAAATTACACCGATCATACTTGGATCATTGACCTGGTAAAAGACCATGACAAAGATCAGAAAAACAAAGGCGACAGTCAGGTGAACCCGCTGACGTATCTTTTTTTTCTTTGCCTCTTCCCAATCCCCTCTTCGCTGCATACCAAGTATATCAATACAGAAGGATGAAGTAAGTGCAGTGATGGCTCCGTCAGCGCTGGGAAACAATGCCGATATCAGCCCAATGATAAAGATGATTGAAACAATGGATGGCATATGCCGAAGGGCTAGTTCAGGGAACAACTTATCGCCGGTAGCGGCTACTCCTTCCTGTGCTGCATATAATTGTAACAAACCGCCCAGGAAAAGAAACAGCAGGATCACAAATACCATGATTACAGAAAGGGTTATGATGTTTTTTTGAGAGTCTTTTAATCGTTTTACTGAAATTGTTTTTTGCATCATCTCCTGGTCCATCCCCGTCATAGTTATGGTAATGAAAGCCCCTGCCAGTATTTGTTTAAAAAAAAACAGTTTGCTTCCAGGATCGGTAAAGAATATTTTGGAATACCCTTTTTCCCCCAATGCAGAAACAGCTGTCCCAAAATCCATGTGCATGGCGTGTAAAATATAAACAACACAAACAATGAGTCCGGTAAGCATAAAGGTTGTCTGAAGGGTATCGGTAAATACGATGGTTTTAACACCGCCTTCATAGGTATAGATCAATATCATGATTAAAATGATAAGCGTTGTTACCCAAAAAGGCACCCCAAAACTAGAAAGGATGGAATCCTGCAAAATTTTTACAACAAGATACAATCGGGCCGTGGCGCCCAATACCCTTGAAAGAATGAAAAAGGATGCACCGGTTTTATATGAAGCTATACCCAGCCTGGAACTCAGGTAATTGTAAATAGAAGTAAGGTTTAGCCTGTAATACAATGGCAACAGAACATAGGCGATTGCAATATAACCGATCAGGTAACCCAGTGTGATCTGGAAATAAGCAAATGAATCTTTCCCTACGCCTCCCGGAACGCTGACAAAAGTCACACCCGACAGGGATGTTCCGATCATACCAAAAGCAACCAGCATCCAGTTGGAATTGCGGTTACCGATAAAAAAAGATTCATTGTTTGAATTACGGCTTGTGTACCAGGCCACAGCAAGCAATAGAAGAAAATACCCTATTACAAAAGCAAGCAAAACGTATGGTGACATAGAATTTGTTTATATGTTGTTCATGAAACATGATTCAGCTTTTCAAAAGTTCATAACTTATGAAAAGTTTATGTTATCGGAACTTACATAATGTAAAAATAAGATTGAAAATATAAAAAATCTTTGTGTCTTTGCTCATAAATAAAATATAAAACAAATGTCGATACATTCATTGGCAGTTTTTTGCGGAAGCAAATCAGGCAATAATCCTTTATTTGAGTCACATACAAAGGAGCTTGGACATTTACTTGCAGCTAATAACATCACGGTCATTTATGGCGGCGGAAACAAAGGTTTGATGGCTGCAGTGGCAAATTCTGCACTTGAAAAGAAAGGAAAGGTTGTTGGAATCATTCCTCAAATGCTTACAGACCGTGAACACCAACACGATGGACTTACAGAACTTGTTGTTGTGGAAACCATGCACTTGCGTAAACAACTGCTTTATGAAAAAGCTGATGCTGCAATCATCTTACCAGGCGGGTATGGTACTTTAGATGAAGTTTTTGAAATGCTTACCTGGAACCAATTGAATATACATGATAAAAAAATATTTTTTCTCAACTCCGGCGGTTTTTATGATCACCTGATCGCACATATCCAACAGATGCATAATGAAAATTTTCTTTATGACAATCCATCAATAAAAATGACGGTCCTTGATGAACCGTCGGCATTATTAAAATATTTGTAATTCCACTTATCTCCTGCCCTGGAATAAAGGAACCTGTATTCCTGCTTTGAATATCGGCAAAATATTTACACTTCCGTTCAGAGCCCTCTGTACATAAGGTGAATACCTGTTCTTCAACACATCTATAGACAGGGAAATATAATAATAAAAATCCCCAACACCTTCTCTTCCGTTAGCATAGCCAACACCAAGCAATAAACTGGTTGCATCAAATTTTGCTTTTTCCGTTGGTTGACCATAACCGGAAATATATTTTTGAGAAATAAAATTTTGCTCCCCCTGGGCCTGTAAGAATAAAAACTTTAAAGGATAAAATCTTGCAAATGCAATTGGGGCAATATCAGTCTGGTGAATCTTATCTCCGGTTGCCACCTCATTACCATAAGGATCATACCCATACTGCCTTTCAGAGATATAAGTAAAATTTAATCC
>JAYSWW010000354.1:0-3504 GCA_043717805.1 Ferruginibacter sp. | reverse complement strand
TTCCGAGCGTTTTTCCAACCATTACTTCATATCCCCAGGATTGTAATGTGAGGATGCAGGTTGCAGCTTTTTCTGCGGCCATATAACCGGCCGGGCAGGTAATGGCAATGGTATCGCCTTTTTTAAGATATGGGGGAATCGTTGTCATGATGTTTATAAGGCCTTATGTCCTCGTCTGATCTTTTTATAAGATCTGACGTCCTCGTCTGATCTTATAAAATTAGTTTATATAGTTAATTAAATCATTGTCTGGATCTGTTTTGTTTTCATTATACAAACAAAACTTTGCTGCTATTGATTTATTACAAAACGATTCTATTACTGATCCATAATAGAAATTATAAGAAGACCATTCCCAATCAGCAGCCAGTTTAACCAGGCCATCCTTTACAGGATTATTGTGAATGTAATAAAAACAATTGAAGTAATAATCGGAATAGGATTTTTTTGTATCGATTGTTAAAGATTCGTCGCTTAGGCATTTAGATTTTGTTTTTGGTCTGAACAGTGCTCCGCTGCGCCCGTTTTTTTTATTAAACTCATGTGAATAGGTACTTAATAATTTTCTGAAACCGTTGGTAACCGGATCCAGTGTTAAATTACCCAGTTGCTTAACATCGGTGCATCTTTCATCTGTAAATAACATAAAATGAAAATGATTTGGCATCAAACACCATGCTAATACATCTGTAAATGGCAAGACGAAATTTTTAAACAAATTTAAAAAATGTTGATAGTTGTCAGTGTTTAGAAATAATCTTTCGTGATTATTTCCCTGGTTGTAAACATGGTAAATATTATCCGGCTCAAATTTCATAATTTAATGTAACAGGTCTGACGTCCTCGTCTGACCTGTTACATTTATGAAGGTAATATCATTTTGAATATTTCAAAGTAGTGGGATGATTTATGAGCTAAAGTTTATTTAGCAAGGCTGAAATTTAGATTAAAAAATTGATAGGATTCAATACAGTATTGGTCTGAAACATGAAAATAATTTAGTAAAAACATAAGCTTGATTAAACTAAGAGAGGCCTGACGTCCTCGTCTGACCTCTCTTAGTTTAATCAAATAAAAATCAGAAATTAATTCAGGTCAGACGAGGACGTCAGACCTGAATTAATTTCTCAAAGGTTTTCCTGTTTTTAATATGCTTTGTATCCTTTCAAGGGTTTTCTTTTCGCCTGTGAGGCTTAAAAAAGCTTCTCTTTCCAGGTCCAGTAAATATTGTTCTGATACATTTGTAGGTTCACTAAGGTCTCCGCCACACATAACGTAAGCAAGTTTCTTCGCTACCACTACATCATGATCTGTTGCATAATTCCCCCGCCACATACTGTGGATACCTGCATACATGGCTCCCAATGCAGACTGGCCAAGAACTTTGATGTCATTGCGCTCTACTGGCATTACATATCCATCATCATATAAACTGATCACTGCTTTTTTCGCTTCTGAAATCCGGCGGGCAATATTTACACTTATTTCGTCGGTTCCCTTCCTGTAAATGCCCAGGTCATAAGCTTCGTAAGCAGAAGTTCCGACTTTAGCTGTTGCGATGGTTAAAAACCTGTTTTGCAAAGTGATCGTTTCCGGCTCACCGTTGTGCATTTCATCAGCGGCACGTAAAATAAATTCTTTGGTACCGCCGCCGCCGGGAATAACACCGATTCCGACTTCAACCAGGCCTGTATAGGTTTCTGCAGCTGCAATCACCTTGTCGGCGTGGAGGCTCATTTCACAGGCGCCGCCCAATGCAAGCCCGTGAGGGGCAACAACAACCGGGATGGAAGAATATCGTACCCGCATCATTGATTGCTGAAACTGGCGAATGGCCATATCAATTTCATCATAATCCTGTTCAATGGCCATCATGAATATCATTGCCACATTTGCACCTGCACTGAAATTGGCACCGTCATTTGCAATGACCAGGCCTTTGTATTTTTCTTCTGCCAGTGAAATTGATTTCTGAATTCCTTCCAGTACTTCGCCGCCAATGCTTCCCATTTTTGTATACCATTCCAGGCCAAGTACATCATTGCCCAGGTGATAGGTTCGGCAGGCACTGTTTTTCCAGATTGTCTGGTTGTCGAAATTTTTCATCACAATAAATGCATCAGCACCGGGTGCAGCTTTATAAGATTGTGATGCAATATCATAATACAAGCGTTTGCCGTTTTCTACTTTGTAAAATGCTGTTATGCCTTTTGCGATCATGTCATCAACCCAGCCAGCCACACTATACCCGGCGGCTTTCATAGCTTCGGTTGTTTTAGCGACACCCAGGGTATCCCAACTTTCAAATGCACCGATCTCCCAGCCAAAACCAGCCATCATGGCATCGTCAACCCTGTAAACTTCATCACTGATTTCAGGAATCCGGTGTGATATGTATGAGAACAATGCATAATGAAACTGCCGGTAAAAATCACCTGCTTTATCTGTTCCGGCACACAATGCTTTGATTCTTGTCTTCAGATCTTCAATTGGCTTAGCCGTTTCTAAAGTGGCAAATTTTGGTTTTTTGCGGGGTTCATATTCCAGTGTTTTTAAATTAATCACCTGGATATCTTTAGAACCATCAGCTCCTTTAACTTTCTTAAAAAATCCCTGCCCGGTCTTATCACCCAGCCAGTTGTTTTCAGTCATTTTATTTAACCAGGCAGGTATTACAAATTTTTCCTTTGCTTCATCATCCGGGCAATTATCATAAACGCCTTTGGCAACTTTTACCAGCGTATCTATTCCCACCACATCTGCTGTACGGAAAGTTGCAGATTTCGGCCTGCCGATCACTGGCCCTGTGAGGGCATCAATTTCGTCTACACTTAACTGCAATTTATCCATAGTATTCATAATGGCCATCATACCAAACACGCCGATCCGGTTGGCAATGAAAGCAGGGCTGTCTTTGCACAACACGGTTGTTTTACCCAGGTACAGGTCGCCGTAATGCATTAAGAAATCCACCACGTCCTTATCTGTAAATGGCGTTGGAATGATTTCCAATAACCTCAGGTAACGGGGTGGATTGAAAAAATGTGTTCCACAAAAATGTTTTTTAAAATCTTCACTCCTGCCTTCAGCCATCATATGAATGGGAATGCCGGAAGTATTTGAAGTGATCAAAGTACCGGGACGACGGTATTTTTCAACTTCAGTGAAAATGGATTGTTTGATATCCAGCCGTTCTATGACCACCTCGATGATCCAATCTGCACCGGCAATGTCTTTCATATTATCTGTGAAATTACCCGTTGTAATTTTTTTAATTACGTCTTTGTGATAAACCGGGGATGGATTTGATTTGATCGCAGCAGTCAGCGCATCATTCACAATTTTATTTCTTTCAGCAGGTTTTGCATCTGCTGCCAGGTCTTTGGGAACAATATCCAACAATAATACCTGGAGGCCGATGCCTGCAAAATGTGCTGCTATACGACTGCCCATGACACCGCTACCCAAAACGGCTACTTTTTTGATGATCCTGTTTGACATACG
>JAYSWW010000353.1:0-8974 GCA_043717805.1 Ferruginibacter sp. | reverse complement strand
TTTGAGGTTTGAGGTTTGAGGTTTGAGGTTTGAGGTTTGAGGTTTGAGGTTTGAGGTTTGAGGTTTGAGGTTTGAGGTTTGAGGTTTGAGGTTAAAATAATTGGTAAAGATAATTAATATTTTTCGAAGTAAACGGTCCAATATCCAGTATCCAGCATCCTTTATCTATCCTCAAACATGCTTCACATAATATTCCTTCATTGCATCAAACACTTTTTGTTTCAATTCCTGCACCGGAATATTTTCAGATGACAGCGGTGGAAGGAAATGCATTTTGAGCCGGGTAGGCACAAGGTAAAATGATTTATTGATCGGCATGGCTTTTTTGGTTCCGGTAATCACACAGGGCATGATATCTTTTTTTGCAGCAATGGCTAACCTGAATGCGCCATCATAAAATTGTTTGATAGGCTCTGTTGTCCTGTTCCTTGTTCCTTCCGGGTAAATGCACATATGCATGCCCGTTGCCAATACTTTTTTCATGGCATCAAAACTTTTAACCCTGCTCCGTTCATTTTTTCTATCAACCAAAACAGAACCCTTTCGATAAAATAAACCAAACACCGGAATCTTTGCAAAGGAAGCTTTGGCTATTGTTTTATTGGGACCGGGAACATATGGGGCAGATAAAGGCACATCAAGCAAAGCATTGTGATTGTAAACCACCACATATGCAACGCCCTTTTTAAAATTTTCCTTACCGGTAACTTTAACCGGGCATCCAACCAAAAAAAGCCAGCAGTCCATCCAGAACTTTGAAACTTTTATAAAGAAATATTGTCCCCTGGGTTCTGCAATCAAATGTGATGCCATGGACGGCAGGAAAATAACCAGGAATGTTATCACAAAACTGATAAGTCCCCAGATTGCCCAGATCCTGGCAAAAATATTTTTAATCATATTCTATCTTTTTTAGGGTGTTAATAATTTCCAGTCAATTGGCTGCTGGCCGTTTTTAGTCAATATTGCATTGGCCCTGGAAAAATGTTTACATCCAAAAAAACCTTTATCAGCCGAAAAAGGAGAGGGGTGAGCCGCTTTCAGCACATAATGTTTTGATTCATCTATCAGTGCCAGTTTTTCCTGTGCAAATTTGCCCCATAAAATAAATATGATACCCGTTTTTTCATCTGATATTTTTTGAATGACAGCATCAGTAAAATCAGCCCATCCATATTTTGCATGACTGAATGGTTCGCCTGCTCTGACTGTCAATGCTGCATTCAATAACAATACACCTTGTTCTGCCCACTTGGTAAGATTGCCATATTGCATGGGCATCTGAACACCAATATCAGATTGTATCTCTTTAAAAACATTTACCAGGGATGGGGGTGGTTTTTTCCCCGTAGGCACGGAAAAACTAAGTCCATGAGCCTGTCCTTCACCGTGATAAGGGTCCTGCCCAAGAATAACTACCCGAACTTTTTCAAACGGGGTTTGATTGAACGCATTGAAAATAAGGGGGCCGGGTGGATAAATAATCTTACCCAGGGCTTTTTCAGTTTTTAAAAAAGTAACGATCTGTTGAAAATAGGTTTTGTTGAATTCGTCTTTCAAAACAGATTTCCAACCGGGATGAATCTGCACATCCATGGGCTTTAGGTTTTATATAAATGGAATATGCAACTTACAAAGTTTAAAGTTGATTTGATAAAAAAAACGGATAAGCGTACTGACTTATCCGTTGCTGTGATCCGGATTGGATTCGAACCAATGACCCCCAGCTTAGAAGGCTGATGCTCTATCCAGCTGAGCTACCGGACCGCTTTCCCATCATAAATGAGATTTGGGCTGCAAATATAGGGCATAATTTTTTTGGATTTATATATTCAAATAAATTATAAACATCCTCAGTATTAATAAACTATATAATATTTATATTTGATCCTACTATAAAAATAAAACTATATTTTTGTTAAAATATGCTTGATTGGTACGGATTTAGATATTACATTTGCCTAAATTAGACCGTCGTATATTCTCTGAACAATTAAAATGAGATAATTATTAAATTAAAATTAGCGTTTATGAAACAAAAACTTGTGTTGTTATTTTCTTTGGTGTTAATGGCTTCTGGCTTATTTGCACAAATGAATGACAAATCTTCTTCTACTAAAAAAGGGGTATTATTTGGAGTGCACTTTGCTGCAGTAGACTTTAAAACTCCGGTATCCTGGAAAAATGCTTCTACTCCCAGATACACAACAGGCATCAGATCAATGGATTTTGGATTCGGCTTTTCATACTGGAAAGGATTGAATTCATGGATGGATTTTTCTACAAAACTGAATACCATCATTCATGATTATGCTTCACAGGACAGGGGAGAATCAACTACCAAAACAGAAATCGGATTGGAACTGGAACCAACATTAAATGTTCGTGCCCTTAAAGACAATAGTATGTTATCTCCATTTTTGACAGTTGGTCTTGGTGGTGGATATTATACAGGCAAATGGGGCGCTTATGTTCCAACAGGAGTTGGCCTGCAGGTTAATTTCAACAGCCTTACTTATTTAATGATCCAGGGCAATTACCGTTGGACCTTAACAAAAGATAATCTTAAGGACAATTTGATGTATTCGATCGGGTTGGCTCAGCACTTAGGAGCTGAGAAAAAACCAAAAGTTGTTGCACCACCGCCACCACCCCCGGTATTAGACCGTGATGGAGATGGTATCAATGATGCAAATGACAAATGCCCAGATACGCCGGGTCTTGCTGCTTTACAAGGTTGTCCTGATAGAGACGGCGACGGTATTGCTGATGGCGATGATGCTTGTCCTGATAAAGCAGGTGTTGCTAAATACAAAGGTTGCCCTATTCCAGATACAGACGGAGATGGCATCAATGACGAACTGGATAAATGCCCGACTGTAAAAGGTTTTGCACGTTACCAGGGTTGCCCTATTCCTGATACAGACGGAGATGGCGTTAATGATGAAGAAGACAAATGTCCAAACCGTGCAGGTCCGGCAAGCAACCAGGGATGTCCTGAGATCAAAAAAGAAGTTATTGAAAAAATAAACATGGCTGCCAAGAATGTGTTCTTTGCAACCGGAAGTGCTAAGTTGTTGCCAAAATCATTCAAATCACTGGATGAAGTTGCATCAATTATGAAATCAGATGACCTGTTGAAATTACAGATCGATGGTCACACAGATTCTCAGGGCGATGATGCAAAAAACATGACTTTATCTGAAAACCGTGCTAAATCTGTAAATGATTACCTGATCAGCAAAGGAGTTTCTACTTCTGCAACCAGTTCTGCCGGTTATGGTGAAACAAAACCAGTTGCTGACAATAAAACAGCAGCAGGCCGTGCAAAGAACAGGAGAGTAGAAATGACAGTTAGGAATTTCTAATAATTATCTCAATAGAAATAACAAACCCCGGAAATTTCCGGGGTTTGTTGTTTTAGCCCATTTGAGTATTGAACAGGGGACATTTGAATAATGAACAAGGAACAATTGAATAATGAACAAGGAACATTTGAATATCGAACAAGGAACATATGAATATCGAACAAGGAACAGGGAATGTTGAATGAAGAAATGAAACGCCAAATCTCGTTGCATATGCTGTACTAAACTTCCTTGTTGGAAATTCTTTGTTCCTTGTTCAATATTCTCCTCTCTTGTTCAATATTCAAAAAAATCAATTCAAATTCAAAGCATCTGTAAATGAAGTCTCATTTGTATAATCTTTTATTTCATTATACAACGTATCTCTTTCGATGGGTTGTCTTTTTACCTGTTTTATCAGCATAACCAATTCTTCTGTTGACATGGCAGGGGTTTGTTCTTCGCTGCCGGCCATCGAATAAATCTTGGTAGAATCATCAATCGTTCCATCGATGTCATTTACACCAAAAGATAGGGTCAATTGGGCGTTTTGCCTGCCCAGCATTGGCCAGTAGGCCTTTAAGTGAGGGAAATTATCCAGGTAGATCCTGGCAATGGCATATAAGCGCATATCTTCTACAATGGTTGATTCCTTTATATGGCTCATATCATTGTTGGCATTGCGGAATTTCAGGGGAATAAATGTATTGAACCCTTTTGTTTTATCCTGCAGGGCCCGAAGCTTGCTCATATGATCAACCAAATGCTCATATTTTTCAATATGGCCATACAGCATGGTTGCATTGCTGTGCATACCAAGCTTATGCGCCGTTTCATGAATGTGAAGCCATCCTTCCCCTGAAACCTTGTCTGCACAGATCTGTTCCCTTATTTCGGGGTGAAAGATCTCTGCGCCGCCACCGGGTAATGACTGAAGTCCGGCATCTTTCAGTTTTTGCATGCCTTCTTCAACGGTAAGTTTAGCTTTCCGGAACATATAATCCAGTTCAACAGCCGTAAAAGCTTTCACATGCAGCCCGGGCCTGTGCGCACGTATCTTTTGTATCAATTCAATAAAATAGGCCAGGTCCATTTTTGGATGTACACCACCTACAATATGAACTTCAGTGATGGGTTTGCCATCATAACTTTTTACAATGTCAAGCATTTGATCAATACTTAGTTCCCATCCTTCCTCTTTGTGTGCATACAGGCGTGAGTAAGAACAGAACTTGCAACTGAACACACAAACATTGGTTGGTTCAATGTGAAAATTCCGGTTAAAATAAACCTTGTCGCCATGAAGCTTTTCCCTAATATGATTTGCCAAAGCGCCAACAAATGCAAGGCTCCCATTGTTAAAAAGTAAAAGGCATTCATCATCGGTGATCCTTTTTCCGCTTTTTACTTTATTTGCGATTTCCTGCAAGGCTTTATCCGGAGTGGTTTGAATACAAATATCAATTGAAGTCAACATGAACAGAATTTTTGCAAAGTTATCGAGGTTGAAGGTTTAAACAGCAAAGTTTTTGTCTTAAATCTGCTAAATTTATTTTTAGGAAAGATTGGTTGCTTAAATGTATAAATGTTATCTTCCATCATCAAAACAATGGCTGGCAATTTCACGTATATTTTTAATTGTTCAGCATGGCTTTTCAATTTGATAAAAAAAACGTTCTATGAGTATTAAGTTCCGACTCACTTTGATGAGTTTTTTACAGTTCTTTGTTTGGGGTGCATGGCTGATCACAGTTGGCAATTACTGGTTTGGGACAAAGCAATGGAGTGGCGCAGAATTCGGGGCTATTTTTTCAACCCTGGGATTTGCCTCTTTGATAATGCCTGCCATTACCGGTATCATAGCCGACAGGTGGATCAATGCTGAGAAATTATATGGGATACTGCACATTATTGGCGCCCTGTTTTTAGCATATATACCATCCGTTGAAAACCCGGCTACATTTTGGTGGGTAATATTCGGAGCCATGCTTTGCTATATGCCAACCATTTCACTTTCCAATTCAATTTCATACAGCATTTTAAAGAACAGCAATTATGATGTAGTAAAAGTGTTTCCGCCAATCAGGGTTTGGGGAACCATTGGGTTTATTGTGGCCATGTGGTTTACGAATCTTACCGGCAATAAAGCTTCCGGTAACATGTTTTATATTTCTGCCGCTTCGGCCATAGTGCTGGGTATTTATGCATTCACACTTCCAAAATGTCCGCCGCCCAAATTAATAGCAGAAAATGCCTCCTGGGTTGAAAAACTGGGCCTGAAAGCTTTTGCATTGTTTGGAACTTCAAAAATGGCTTTATTCTTTCTTTTCTCAATGTTTTTGGGAGCTGCCCTGCAATTGACCAATATGTATGGAGATGTTTTTTTGTCTGAATTTGCAAAAAATCCAATCTATGCCGATTCGATTGTTGTAAAAAGATCAACTCTCATTATGTCGATATCACAGATATCAGAAACCCTGTTCATACTGGCAATCCCATTCTTCTTAAAACGTTTTGGAATAAAGAATGTAATGCTGATCTCAATGCTGGCATGGGTCTTGCGTTTCGGGCTTTTTGCTTATGGCGATCCTGCCGGCGGTTTGTGGATGATCGTACTTTCCTGTATCGTGTACGGTATGGCTTTTGATTTTTTCAACATTTCCGGCTCCCTGTTTATTGAAACTACAACCGATGCAAGCATACGTTCAAGTGCGCAGGGGCTTTTCATGATGGTGACCAATGGTATAGGTGCGGTACTGGGCGCTTTGATAAGCGGGTGGCTTATACAGCAGTATTTTACATCTGCAGATGGAAACCGCGACTGGCATGGGATATGGCAGGCGTTTTCGGCGTATGTACTTGTAGTTGCAGTGCTGTTCTTTATATTCTTTAAACACAAGCACGATCCTCAAGCTATTGAAAATGTTCAGCACTAGTTGCAGTTTTTATGTTATGATTTAATTGTATAAATAAATGGCGAAGTTGTATTATTTAAATTCCCTTATGAAACACTATTCTATCAAGGTTTTAATGTTTTTGTATTTTATTTTATTTATTATTGAAGCCAAATCTCAAACACTCCTGAGTGAAAGCTTTGAAGGAAGTTTCCCCCCATCCGGATGGACACTGGCCAATATAGGCGGCAGGCCATGGACCCAGAATTCCTCATATGCAGTTAATGGCACAAAATGTATGGAATGTGTCAATGCAGTTGGAGACAATTCCAATTCAAATGCATGGGCATTTACACCGGCATTGAATCTTTCTGCAAATACTTTTTACATAGTATCTTATTTCTACCAGGCAAGTTACAGCCAGGCAGGCAACAAAATGAAAGTTACCATAGGGAATGTGGCATCAATAGCTGCACAAACTACTGTGATCCACGATTACAATTATTTAAGTAACGGTTCATTTATACAAGGTATTGATACGATCTCTGTTGCTTCAAATGGCACATACTATATCGCTTTTAATTGTTATAATTTCATGTTCAATGGTTCAGGTGTACGTATGGATAGTGTGGTAATAAAACAATTGGTACCATCTGCTTGTTCTGGTGTTCCTTTTGCCGGTACTGCCTCTTCCGTGCAGATCGCTGCACCAGGGAGTGTATTTCCCCTGACCTTGTCGGGCAATTATTCCTTATACACCGGTTTGCAGTTTCAATGGCAATCATCTCTGCAGGGTGCAAATAATTACCAGAATATTCCGGGTGCAGTTTCACAGAATTCTTCCACTTCCCAAACGGCGGCCAGGGATTACCGTTGTGTCATTTCCTGTACAAACGGAGGTGTATCCGTTAATTCAAATTCCATTACAGTTAACCTTCCAAACTCGGGTTCTTTATTCCGGGAAAAATACAATCCCGGTACGGATATAAACAAAATGATCAATGGGATGTCATTCTTAAACCCAATGACAGGCTTTGTTGCTTTTGCTGATGCGGTAGGATTTACGCAGGACAGCGGCCAAAGCTATATCCGGCGTACAGTAACAACAGGCAATACAAATTATAACAGTTACCCTGTAAACCTGACATTTGGATTTTCTTTAAAAGGGGTCCACGCATTTTCAACCGATTCGTTATTGATATATGGTGATTTTGGTGCCGAGCCTGCGATACTTTTTTCAGCCAACCAGGGTGTAAACTGGAAAGTTGTTTTTCATCAGCCATTTAGTTTAAATCCCGACATTGGAAATAGCTTTTTTGATATGAAATTTTCAACAGGCAGCAATGGGATTGCGATCAATCAAAAATATATTGTTGAAACTGCTGACAAAGGGCAAAACTGGACAGTAACTTTACAGATTCCCTCATATCGTAGCAGTAAATTTTCCAAAATAAGTATACCAACCACCACAAATGCTTTTGCCATTGCCGGAAATTATTTATACCGGAAATCAGGCAGCAGCTGGCAGGAATTATTATATCCCCTGAATCCAAACGGAGTATTGAGTTACAATAATCTTTCCTTTACTTCTGCGAGCAAAGGGTATTTTACCAATGATGAGAACGGAGCTGTTTATAAAACTTTGGATGCCGGCAATACATGGTCCCTTGTCAATGATACCTTATTGAATCCGGTTTGGGCCTCAGATATGATTTTCCTGAATGACAGTATAGGATACATCGCATCTAAGCTTAATTATAATGTATTGAAAACGACGGATTACGGGGTAACCTGGGAATTGTGTAAAAGAAACAACAGTTTTCAAACGGCTAATTATGAATTGAAGAGGTTATTTTTTTTAAACAATCTAACGGCCTGGGCTGGGGGCAGGGGAGAATACCTCATGATCACTACCTCCGGTGGTAACCCTACTATTCCTAAATCCTTATTTAAAATAGACACAACCAATCTTACGCCTACTGGCAATGTTAATCTGATCAGTTATTCCAAACCTTATTATCAGCACAGTTGGTATAAGAATGGTATTTTGATCAGTACTTCGGTAAATGCAAGCTATGTCCATGATATTTTAGTGCCAAGGGATACCATCAGGTTAATAGTGAATAATGGAACCGATAGCGACAGCTTGGTTCTTTACCAGGATTTTCCTATCCCGGTTTTCCCTGCACCGGTAATCGGTTCCTTTAATCCAACTGCAGGTATCAATGGTACAACGGTAACGATTACCGGAAGCAATTTTTACTATACCAGTGCAGTAAGTTTTGGAGGGATACCCGCATTGTCTTTTGTGGTGAATTCAGCCAATAGTATTTCAGCAATTGTGGGTGCGGGTACAAGTGGCCGGGTAAAAGTGGTCACTTTTAGCGGAAAAGACAGCCTGGCCGGATTTGTTCACAACGGGCCTCCAACTATTCTTTCATTTTATCCCAATACCGGTGGCCCGGGTACACCCATATCCATTTATGGTTTGAATTTTACAAATGTCTCTTCAGTTAGCTTTGGAGGAACAGCAGCATTGTCTTATCAAGTCGTTTCACCAACCTTGATCAAAGCATTTGTTGCAAATGGCAGCAGTGGAAATGTTTCCCTTACTACCAACAATGGAATAGCAAATGCTACCGGATTTACATTTATTCCCAGGCCGACAATTGTAACGTTTTCACCAAAATCAGGGCCTATTGGAACAACCGTTACCATCACAGGAACCAATTT
>JAYSWW010000352.1:0-3508 GCA_043717805.1 Ferruginibacter sp. | reverse complement strand
CTAAATGAAGTGCAGGTAAAGGGTAAAATGCTATTACCGAATGAGTAATGCCAGAAAAAATTGCTACACCATAATTGGCAACAAATGCCCACACATTTTCATATTCGTCTGTATAAAGCAGGTTAATGTCAAAGCTATTATTGTTGTTTTTGCTTTTTTGAAAGGGGAGGATGGCCGTTTTTTTGAATTTACCATCAACAGGATTATATATAGTTATGCCGTTAAAAGTTCCAATCCATATTTCATCTTTATTAATTGTCAGGCATTTCAACCAGTCATGGGTAAAATGAGAGGAGCTATCGTTTACAGATAAAGAATATTTTACAACCCCGGTTTTAATGTCAATACCATTTAAACCGCCATAGGAAGATATAACCCAAAGAATGTTTCTTACAGTATCTTCCAAAATATCGTTGATGTCAATTCCGGCAAGTACATGTTTTTCTGTTGCACTTTTGTTATAAATCAGTATATCTTTACCATCAAATCGGTTAAGTCCATCCTGTGTTGCAATCCACATAAAACCAAAACGGTCTTGTAATACCTTTACAACCTTATAAGAACTCAATCCATCTGCAAGTGAATAATGCCTGAAATTGATAGGGATAGTTTGTGACTTTACCCGCTGCGTTATCCAAAAAAAGCAGCACAAAAAAAGGATTTTGCTAAAACCAGGTTTAAGAAACTGCAGCATGTTATGACTAAATAATAGGAAGAAGGTTATTAAAATTACGATAAATGTTTTAAAACTTTTAACTATGTCACCCCATTCAAATATTCAAAGTGAATTCATCCCAATTCAAAGAGTAACTCCGCAATTTGATTGGACCATCATGATCTATTTGGCTGCCGATGATGTTATTGCCAATGAAGCAGCGTCTTATTTCCTTAGGGAGTTACTTGAATTCACGTCTGCATTTAATGACCATCCTGATAATACAAAAGTTCGGTTCCTATTGCAAGCCTATACTGACTGGGATACTTCAAGAGGGCACCTCTATAGTGCCAGACGATTTGAAATTAACAAGGATTTTAGCATTGATATTCCCATAGATGATTGGGAAGAAGATGTGCCCATGGGAGATTCTGATACAATGAGAGATTTTATTGACTGGTGCAAAAGATTCTGTCCGGCCAGAAAGTATTTGTTATTACTCTGGGGGCATGGTACTGGTTCGGGTATGTTTGATAGAGATATAGAACAAACCTTTAGAAATCTTAAAGCAAATTTTCCCGATTTTATGCTAACTGATACTGAAACCGAAAAGCAGATAGATGTTAATGATATAACCAGAAAGGATGAATCTCAACTATTGGACCATTTCTCAATGGAGAAAAAAGTAAAAATTACCTATACCGATGAAAATAATGTAACAGTTTCTTACATAATCAAGATTAAAAAAAGAGTAAGAGAGTTTTTTAAGGGTAAGCTTATCAACTTTTACGACATAGTACCGGATTCCGAAGAAACAAAAAAAAGATTGACCCGGTTTATTTCATCAAAATCAAATCTGGATGCCTTGTTGGAAAATGAAATACGTGATGCCTTAAATGATAATGAAATTGATCTGCTTGTGATCATGGGTTGTTGCATGCAAATGATGGAGTTTGGTTACGAGATCCGGCAAAAGTGTAATTATTTTGTAGCCAGTGAAGAACTGATATATTTTGAAGGTTACAATTATGCAGCCAGTTTTTTAGCTATTTTAGACAACCCCAATATAAGTGCTAAGCATTTGGGCGAACGGATTATTTTGGATACACTTGAAAAAAGGGCATATACTGAATTTCAAAAAAAGTTTTTGGTAATATCTTGTGTGAACCTACAAAAGAACGGGCAATTGGCACGAAAAATCGATATTCTTTCTCAGGAAGTAATGCAGAATCCGGATCCGGATTTGATGAATATCATTTTGATAGCCAGGTTAGAATGTCGTCACTTTGGTGAAAACGCATATCCTCAATCTTATATAGACCTGGCCTGGTTTTTTAAGCGTTTTTACTATTGGCTTGCTAGAAGAAGAAGGTTTAGAAATATTCGTGACAGTATCGCAGCAATTATAGCCTCCTTTGAGGATGAATACGTCATTGAAAAATGGATAGGGAGTCGTCGGGCTCCTAATACTGCGGTAGACCGATCTTATGGTGGACATGGTGTAGGAATTTATTTCCCTGCATCAATACTTGATCATCTGAATAATGAAGATTTAGGATTGTTCTTTGACCGAACCTCCGAATTTGCAAACCTGTTTACCAGGAATAATAGTTGGAATGAATTGATTTTTAAATTCATGACATACAGACAAAATCCAGATACACTGGCCGGTCAAGAATTGTATGATCAATAATAGTGTATAGCAAAGGGAAGAAAACAGGATTAATTGATATTCGTTACGAAAAAGCTGTAATAATTAGAAGAGTGATTGAATTTTTGTGAAAGTCTGTTATATAAACAGAGCCTTATTAAAATTACAATAAAAGATTTAAAAATTTCATGCATGTTATCTAAAAAAGAAAAGCCCAAAAAATGGCTTATCATGATATATGCCAACGCCTCCGACAAAATAGCTGAAGGGGGCATGAAGGATTTTTTTACAGAATTAAATGAAGTGGGTAAAGAAATAGAAAAAGCAGGCAAAAAAGCGGAGATAAAAATATTACTTCAAGCTTATCATAACTGGGGCACCACTAAAAGGCATGCTTATTATTCCAAACGATTTGAAGTTAAAAGCAACTTTCTAAAAAAAGGAAAAGCATCACCCGATGTGGTATATACCCATTTATATACAAATATGGGGGACCCGAATGCGTTGTCAGATTTTATTATCTGGTGTAAGAATAACACCAAGGCTGAGCATTATCTGTTATTACTATGGGGGCACGGTGCCCAATATGGAATGTTTACGGGGGAAATAAAAAAAAATAGCCCCGGATTTAATAAATTAATCTATCCCAAAAAATTTTCTATGTTTTTACAGGGAGAAAATAATAAATTACCTATTAATCATTTAAGTGTATTAAGAAAACCCCTGACAGACCAGTTCAAGCAAACTCAGCAAGTAAAAGTGCTGTATACATCAAATGGTAAAAATGGAAAACAGGGGAAAGATATAATTGAGCGGAAAATAATAAACAGCTGGCCACCTAATAAGGAAAGACAATATAAAATACCTCCAACAGTTTTTTATTATTTTGATGTTGATAAAAATAAAAGACACGATAAGCTTGGGGAATTAATACCAAGGAGGCCAATTAATGATTCACTCACTATTGAGGAAATATGCAAGAGTTTATGGGATACCGGGCAATATGTACCGGGCTTTGGTAATATTGAGGTATTAATGATATTTGGATGTGGCATGCAAACTTTTGAACTGGCTTATGAATTAAACAAGTGCAGGCTATTGGGTTGTAAATATCTTATGGCCAGTGAAGAATTGATATATTGGGCAGGATATGATTATATAAAAAGTTTTGTAGGCCTTTTGAATAATACTGACATAAAAAC
>JAYSWW010000351.1:0-9047 GCA_043717805.1 Ferruginibacter sp. | reverse complement strand
TTTGATAAGTACATTCGCAGTTCCGTCGCCTGTTGTTGCTTCTGCTTTACCATATGTTGCATAAGCATTGTTTTTAACCTGAACTTCATTGGTATTTGATACGAGTTCAATACCTGCATCAACAGGAGTATTAATGGATTTGAATTGCAAGTCACTGCCTGTTTTTTGCTTAAACAATCCGTATGTGGTATTTCCCAGGTTTGAAGCAGTATTGGTCTCCCCTCCTGCACTGATAACTTGTGTAGAAAGGTTTCCGGTTGCATCTGCCACTACCATACGGGTTCCCGTACCCGAAAGATTGTCAATATTGATAACACCACCCGCTTTTAAAGTCAATCGGTTTGCCCCTGGGCCTCCTTCAAAGAATTTAAGGTCATTGTTATTGATCCATGCCATCCAGTATTTATTTGCATTTGCTATTGATATACCTGTATTTGCAGCCCCATAAACGGTCATCCCAGTTATACCGGCCAAATAATTCGACGGATTGGAAGTGCCTATCCCCACAATCCCGGATAAGTAGCTTTCTCCTGTAACCTGAAATGCTTTTCCAAAATCTGCACCGCCACCAAACAATCCCCTGCCCGATATCCATAGACTGGCCGGCTGTGCAGAAGTAACCTGGTTTGAAATTGTTTTGGCGGAAAGATTTGATGATGAGGTAAGTATTTCAGATTCAAGAAGACCACTTGCTTTTAATTCACCATTGGCGCCTGCAACCGCTAACCTGCTCCCGGTTCCTTTCAGGTCACATACGATGAGGCTTTTTGTTGTAAATGTGTCCCTAACATTCATATTCGCTATATAAGAACTTCTTTTCAATGCATACGCTTCATTGCAAAAATTACCAAGCACACGGTAAAGCATATCTTTGTGTACGGTTATTCCTGCAGCATGTGTTGTTGTAATTGAATTATTAGGATTATTACCGGTATATGTATATTTGAAATCATGCCATTTACCTGAAATATCCATATAACACAAGGTCTTCACATTACCCTCTGCAAGGTTGTTTCCACTCCATACCCAAAGTTTACCATCCCAAACTTCTACGTTTGCATACCTTCTTCCATTTTCATACGGAAGATCGCTTTCTTTTCTCCAACTGGCAAGATTTTCAATTGATGCTGAATATACCTTTTTACTGTAGCTATCATATGGTGATGCTGCAGAAATACCGCCTCCAACAACATAAACTCTTTTATTAAAATATTTTATATGATTACAGATATTTTGCCCTAAGAAGTATTCGCCGTTTACATTTATATTATTTGCAATCTGTGTCCAGTTTGCACCTCCGTCAGATGATTTCCAAATATCATTCGGTCCGGTACTTACATAATTTGTTTGTTGCCCGCCCGCAATATAGATGTTATCCTCCTCATCAGCCCAGCCTCCCATCAATGATCGTGTACCCCAACCTGCGTTTGTTGTCATTACTGTAAAGGTTTGCATGTTCTTGGTTCGCCATACTGTCTGAACGTGTTGAAAGTTATTGTTATCTGCACCGATGATATAAACCCAACCATCAGGAGATTTAAAATATACAAACGCATGACCTGAAAAAGGCAATACTGAATTGCTAATGATCCAGGTTGCACCATCATCGAGTGAATAACGGATCGTATTGATAAAAATATTTACGTTGTTGGCATCATTGTACCAGCCTCCAAAAGCAAAAAGTGAATCTCCAAAACTCACCAATCCTATTCCGTCATACCATTTGTCAGCCACTGCCGAACTTTTTAAAACAATGTCTCCTGTAAATAATTCTGAGGATGCCTGTGAATATTCTAAATTTGTGAAGTCTGTTATTTTTGTTCCGGAAAATGATTTCCAAACCGGTGGATTCGCGCCCTGTGAAGTCAATACCTGGCCAATTGTTCCGGTATTGCCGTTGATATTAAGGTTTCCGCTTAATTTAAAATTACCATTTACATCAAGTTTCTCAGTTGGAGTTGTGGTACCAATTCCCACATTCTGTGACCTGGCATTTACAAAACAAGCAAGGAAGGCTAATACAATTAGTCTTTTCATGATATTGGATTGATGTGTTTAATATATTTTTTAAAGTTTTGAATTTTACTATCCAAACTTTGAATAAGGGCAAAAAATATATTCTTTAATTCTAAATAACTATATTATTGATCATACAGAAATCATCGCAATTTTATTTAGTAACCTGTCTAATCCTCTACATCACTTCATTTTGCAATCATTGAATCAATGATGCTTTACTGTTATTAATCTTGTGTTTTTTAAGAACTGTCTATATGATTAAATTTACTAACGTACGATGTGTTAAAATGTTGTTTATCAACAGTTCAATTGAATTTTTTGATTATTCATTGAATTTGCATGAGATGCATCACAGCTTCATAAACAATTCATTATCAACTGATAAATATAATTTCCCATTTTTTTTAGAAAAAAAATACAAAAGATTACAATAAAATAAAACCGATGAAGCTTTTGGGTTAAATGGTAAGTGTCTATATTCTCAAACATACTATCTTGGTTTATAAATTTCATAATTTTTCATCGTTCATATAAATGTTGATCCGGGAATTTGCAAATACTATTCATATGGCTGAAAAAAAATCATTGCTCATATTATACCTTTTGCTTTCATTCATTGAGCCTTTGAAAGCTCAACAGGCTACTTGTATTTTTAAAGACACTTTGTTCAGGATTGATTTTGGCACTATCAATAAGGTGCAGGAATTCAACCTCAATTCACTTAAGAATTATACCCGCGAATACAGCAATTGCCCCGATGACGGCTATTTTTCATATTCAACTGCAACCGGTGACTGTTTTAATGGAGCATGGATAACCATACCCACTGATCATACCCCCAATGATACAGAAGGAAAAATGCTCCTGGTAAATGCCTCTCTCAGGTCATCTGTTTTTTTTATTGCAAATTTAAAAGGCTTCAAACCCAACTGCAATTACGAGTTTGGGTTGTGGTTGATGAACCTGTGCAGGGCTGTCAGCCGCTGTCCACCTCTTCCACCAGACATCATCATATCACTTGAAACAACAAAAGGGAAAAAATTGATTTCCTTTCAAACGGGATTGATCGTGCCAAATGAAAATCCCAATTGGAAAAAATATTCTGCTTTTTTTACAACTCCTTCTGATGTAGATATAGTGGTTTTAAAAATGGAGAACAAAACAAATGGTGGTTGCGGAAATGATTTTGCAATGGATGATATCACATTCCGTGAATGTTATAAAAAAGAGAAGGTGATCGTTCCTAAAGAATTAACAATGCTACCCAAAAAGGATATGATTCCAATCGTTAACATGCCCAAAAAGCCAATCAAAGATGCAATTCCTATAAAGCAAACTGGTATAAAAGACACGATTGCTGTTATAAAATTACCAACCAAAGAAAAGATGGAAGCACCGGGTAAGATCACAAGAATTAACTCCGCAGGTTTATCAATACCTGATGTGATCCTTTCAAGAAAAAATCCGGTCATCAAAAAAATAGAGACTGATCCCGGAGAATTGATTGTTGAATTGTATGATAATGGCCAGGTTGATGGCGATACCGTAAGTATTTATCACAACAATGAACTGATCGTTTCGCATGCGGGGTTATCCGAAAAACCGGTGCAATTTAAAATCAAAGTTGATGCACATGATCCGCACCATGAACTGATCATGGTAGCTGATAACCTGGGTTCTATTCCTCCCAATACTTCCCTTATGATCATTACAACCAAAGGGAAACGATATGAGATCTTCATATCTTCTTCTGAACAACAGAATGCAAAACTGCTTATTGAGCTGAAGGAATGAAAGGCAATGTATATACCATAGAATGAACAGAATCAATCAACCTTATAAAAGATAATATTTACAAAATCTCTTTTTAACTTAAGCAACTTTCAACCTCATTTCTTTACCCAGGAACAACAGGCAAATAAAAGCGATCTGTCCGAATGGAGCTATATCCATGATGAACCAGTTGCTGAAATGAAATGCAAGTATCAAAATCGCGATCCATTTATCAAAACGTTTGGTAAAAAACCCCACAATGGCTGAAAGCTCAGCAACAAATGAAATCAGATAAAAGAGATGTGACACAGCTGGATGGCCTGTTAAATAAAGATTGAGATCGGTTCTTAAACCGGTATTTGATTCAAGAAAATATGGTGTAAACTGGTTACTTACCAGGTGGCTGAAAAGTGTTTCTGCTGACAATGCATGCGCCCACCATTTCAAAACTGCCGCTGAAACATAAAAAAACAACAGGAAATAACGGGTAAATTCAAAAGCATAATTCCTGTTAATTTCTTTATTGAATAAGAATGGTACAAATACCATAAAAAAACCGACCTGGTAATTCCGGTGAGCCAGTTGCCCCATCAATGTAACATTGAACAAAAGCAATAAAAAAAACAAGGGGATAGCAAACCTGTTTTGAAAAGGATTTCTGATAATAAGTAATATCAGCAGAACGATGCATACATCCAGCATTATACCGAACCATTGATTTGCAGCAATGAACTTCGGAATTCTTAATAAATAAAAGATCCAGAATACAGGGTCTGCTCCAATGCTGAAGAAATGATTGCCATTTAAAAATGAAAAACTTACCCCCGAAAAAATAAACAACCCGTATTCAAACAAAACGATACAGAACAGTATCCTGAGTTTATTTGTATAAGGTCTGTTATCCAGGTTTTTTTGCATCTAAGGTAAAATCGTTTTATAAAGACTGATCGAATCTGTTATGGCTGCCCGTTCATTTTCAAAACTGAAATTATACTGAATCAATTCAATGTTTGATTTTGAAGGAACGCTGTAACCGGCAAACTTACAGTACCAGGATGGCCAATCCATGGATGCTTCTTTACCGGGTGTCAGGTTATTCAACAGCAGGTCCCGGATCTTTTCATCCCTGAACTTCTGCTTTATATAACCGTCTAAAAAAACAGTACGCCCGCTGCTGATATATTTACAGTAACCATACAGCGAAGTTTCCAGGAAATTTTTTTTCCAATAAGGCTGATGGGTTATTTGAATGATCTCACCATTTAATTTAACCGAATATGTAACCGATGTTTTTGTTTTGGTAAAATCAAAGGTGAACATGCTGTTATACGGAAAGAATACCATGTCCATCTTTTTATAAAAAATCACAGCATACAATGCAATGAATAATATAACAACTACACAAGCCTGTGGGGAGTATTTGAATAGCCGGTATAGAAAAAAATGTTTCATTTAAATTTGAATGATCCCCTGTTTTTTAGATGACATTGAGAATTGTTTTTTAAATCCACTTAATAAATATAAAAAAACCAGGCAATAAGCAGAAGAACTGATTGTAGCAGCCGCAACAGCCCCATATTCAGGAACTAACCAGGTATCAAAACCGGTAACCAATATCAATCCCGAAATGTCTCCAATTATAATATTCCGGATATTCCCTTTGCCAATATAAACCGGGTTTAACAGAGTAAGCATGCCAAGGCAAACAAAACCCGGTAATAGAATCAGCATCAATGAATACATTTCAGTAAAATCATTTCCAAAAAGTATTGGGAAAATGAATTTCCCCGAAAATGCAATGATCATTGCTGCGATGCATAACAGAATAATATATGGTTTCATCATTCTTTTCCATTCTTCAAAAGATGCCCCTATTGTTTCTGTAGCTATAAAAGGTAATATGGTTGAACTGATGACCGAAGAAAAATATAAAAAATACTGCCCGATCTTTCCACACTGTATATAATTACCCAGTGTGATGCTATTGGTATATTTTTCAACAAAAAAATTGTCAACCCTTAAAAATGCAAAATATATCAGGGATGACAGCATGATATAAATTCCCGACCTGATCAATACTTTCCAACTCACAGAAACAGCGCCGGATGTTTTTTTGGTATAGCTGAGTAAAAACATCAACAAGCCCTGAACAAAGTACAATCCTGCGTATGCAATGGCAATAGCAGATAAAGGATCCTTGTCATCCGGTTTTAAACAAAGCAGCAGGTACAAAAGAAAAATTGCGTTGATGATCCCCATGACCAGGTTCTGAAGGTTGAATCTTTTTAATGCAGATAAAATTCCCTGGTAGAAAATGAGCAGGATGTTTCCGGTACTGAATAAGATGATGGCAAGTGCAGGTTGCCGGAAATAATGATCAAAACGGGGTAATAGAAAAAAAACATAAACTGATAATATTGCAGCAAAAAAAACCACTGCTTTAAAAAGCATTTTATTCAGAACCGGGTGCAGTGCAGGTTCATGTGAAAGCAATGAAATAACTGCATAATCAAGACCGGCACTGAAAATAAAAACCGTGAAATTCAATAGATACAATTCATTAAAATACAACCCGCTTCCCGAAGCTCCCAATAATCTAACGATCATAATATTGATCAAAAAGACCATTATATGGTTCAGTAACTTACCAATAACATTGTGTTTTAAAATGATTGCAATATTGATCATGAAAGCAATAAAATTGGTTTGAAACCTGAAATTATTTCCTGTAATTTGTTTTACAAAGGTTTAAATTACAAAATATTAATTTGCTGAATAACAATGGCGTTTCTTAAAAAATTCAATGCAAGGGCAAAAACTTCCAGCAATACCGGATTTGGTGACAATGCATCGAGTTATGGCGGCCGTTTTTTAAATAAGAACGGACAGGCAAATATTCATAAAACCGGGATCGGATTTTTTGAACGGTATAGTTGGTTTCACAGCATGCTTGCCATGAAATGGAGCAGTTTTTTTTTAATTGTGCTGGTATTCTACATAGTTGTGAACCTGCTTTTTGCAATGGTTTATTACTTCCTGGGAGTTGAAAATCTGGCAGGAATGTCTACCAGCTCTGAAATGGAAAAATTCGGAGAAGCATTCTTTTTCAGTGCACAAACTTTTACCACTGTGGGATATGGCCGCATCAGCCCAACAGGTTTTGCAACCAGTTCCATTGCAGCTTTCCAGGCTTTGATTGGATTACTGAGCTTTGCAGTAGCAACCGGCTTGATGTATGGAAGATTCAGCAAACCAACCGCGTATTTAAAATTCTCACAGAACGGGATCATTGCTCCTTATAAAGGGATCACAGCATTCATGGTAAGGATCGCACCTTTTAAAAACACCACACTCACCGAAGCAGAAGCTAAACTTACACTGGGCATGATGGTAGATGACAACGGTAAAAATGTAAACAGGTTTTTCCCCCTGGAAATGGAAATGGATAAAGTAAATGCACTGACCTTAAGCTGGACATTGGTTCATCCGATCACCGAAAGCAGCCCTATCTATGGATTTACAAAGGAAGATATTATGAATACAACCGGTGAAGTCATTGTGTTCATCAAAGCATTTGATGATATGTTCAGTAATACGGTTGTTGCAAGAAGTTCCTATACATTCAATGAGATAATTTATGGTGCAGCATTTAACCCAATGTATCACAGAGATGAAAGCAACAACAGTACAGTACTTGACCTGGCTAAACTCAATGATTACAATGAGGTAACATTATAGTTTCAAATGTATTTGCTTAAAATTGAATTTTGCAAACCACCTGATTCATTTATTTTTTTAAACTATCTATGATCACCGCAAATTCCGATGCCACCAGGCTTGCACCACCAACCAAACCACCATCTACATCCGGCTGACCGAATATTTCTACTGCATTGGCTGATTTTACACTGCCGCCATACAAAATTGAAATGGAATCTGCTGTGTCCTGGCCGAATTGTGCAGCCATCACTGAGCGTATGTGTGCATGCATTTCCTGTGCCTGGGCGCTGCTGGCTGTTTTACTTGTTCCAATTGCCCAGATGGGTTCATAGGCGATGACAAAGTCATTCATTTGATCTTTGTTAAGATGGAACAGGCTTTCTTTTAACTGTGTCTCCACATAACTGTTTTGAGTGCCCGCTTCGCGTATGCTCAGGGGTTCACCGCAGCAAAAGATCGGCCTGATACCCGATTCCAGTGCCCGGTTCACTTTTTCAGCCAGGATGCTGCTGGTTTCATGGTTGTATTCCCTTCTTTCACTATGACCTATTATCACTAAAGGAATGTGAATGCTTTTCAGCATTTCGGTGCTCACTTCACCGGTATAAGCTCCATTCTTATTGGCCGAACAGTTTTGCGCAGCTACAAATGCATTTGATTTTCCGTTAAGTTTTTGCTGAATATTGACCAGGTATGGAAATGGCACCGCAAATATTGCAAGTTGGTCAACTCCCAAAGTATGGTCTGTTGCCATCAATTCGTCCATCAACATTTCAGCTTCCTGCAGGCTGAGATTCATTTTCCAGTTAGCGGCTGCTATTTGTTTACGCATAAATTATTTTTAAAGATTTGAATGATATAATTGACTTAATAATTCTATTTCTTTATCGGTGATTTTCATTCCTTTCAGTTTTTTCCAGTTATCAATGTCAATAATAACTTTTTTTAAATCATAACGATCAACTCCCCACGAAAAATTGGCAATGTATTTTTCCGGGAAATGCCTGTCAAATATATTACAACATACACCAACAACGGTTCCCGTATTAAAAGAAGTATTGATCGCTGCCCTGCTGTAATCTCCCATCAGCAATCCGCCTTTATTACCAGCTGCAATTGCAGCCGTTTTATCACCTGTATTGTACTTTACCTCACCTGCAGTGTTTTTTATGTTACTGTTGCTGGTACCGGCGCCAAGGTTGCACCATTCGCCTATAACACTGTCGCCCAAATAACCATCGTGTGCTTTATTGCTATAGCCAAACATCACAGAATTCTTTATTTCTCCTCCTGCTATGCAAAAAGGGCCGATTGTAGTTGCCCCATAAATTTTACTGCCCATTTTCAAAACAGCACCCTCGCAAATGGCAAATGGGCCACGGATCATATTTCCCTCCATAATGGTCGTTTGCTTACCGATGTAAACAGGTCCGACGGTTGCATTGATGATACAATGTTCCACCACAGCATCTTGCTCAATAAAAATATTTGCCTCATTCAAACATTTATTTGTCGGGCTGATAGGCATTGATACT
>JAYSWW010000036.1:0-5898 GCA_043717805.1 Ferruginibacter sp. | reverse complement strand
AACTTACCGGAAAAAATGTAGGCCGCCCGATTGCCATTGCGTTGGATGACATCGTTTATACTGCACCGAATGTAAATGGAATAATTGAAGGTGGTAACTCTGAGATATCAGGAAATTTTACCGTTGAAGAAGCACAGGACCTAGCAAATATTTTAAAAGCTGGTAAACTGGATGCACCTGCAAAAATAGTTGCTGAACAGGTAGTTGGTCCAACACTTGGTAAGGAAGCAGTACGTGGTGGTGCCATGGCATTTATCATTGCATTTATTGTGATATTTATCCTCATGCTTGTATATTATAACTCAGGCGGATGGGTTGCAAATATTGCTTTGATATTAAACCTACTTTTCACAATCGGTGTATTAACAGCATTGGGCTTCACGCTTACAGCTGCCGGTATAGCCGGTTTGGTACTTACCATCGGGCTTGCAGTTGACACCAATGTAATTATTTTTGAAAGGATTAAAGATGAACTGACCAAAGGCAAATCATATCAACAGGCTGTAAATGATGGTTACCGCCGTTCGCTTGCACCTGTTATTGATGCACACGTTACTTCATTATTGACTGCAATCATATTAGTTTATTTTGGCCTGGGACCTGTACTTGGTTTCGCCACCACCCAGATCATCGGTATCATATTATCATTGTTCTGTGGTATCCTTGTTTCCAGGTTGATCACTGACTTCTGGACAAATAAAAACCGTCACTTTAATTATTTTACTTCTTTGTCAAAGCGCATTTTCAAACATGCGAATTTCAAATTCGTTGAATACAGGAAGGTTGCTTACGTGATTTCTGCCTTTGTATTGCTTGCAGGAGTTGGTTCATTCTTTTATGGTTTCCATGAAGGTGTTGAATTCAAAGGAGGTCGCAGTTATACAGTTTTGTTTGATAAAACTGTAAAGAATGATGATGTAAGGGATGACCTTAATAAATCTTTTGGTGAATACCCTGTTATTAAAACAATTGGTGATGGTAAGCGTTTGAACATTACCACTTCATTTATGAAAGGAGTTGGCAATGCCGACAGTGTTGTTGAAACCAAACTATATGAAGGGCTTAAAAAAGCCTTGCCGGCTAATTTAAGTTTTTCCGAATTTTCAAGAAATAATATTCAGGGAAGGATAACGGTACAGCCTACCATTTCCGATGACTTAAAAAGAGGTGCTGTAAAAGCAACTATCTTTGCAATGCTCATCATCTTCCTGTATATCTTCATCCGTTTCCGCGACTGGAGATATTCTGCAGGAACGATCTTAACCCTATTACACGACGTATTGGTAACTTTGGCGGTATTCTCATTCTTCAAGGATATTGTGCCGTTCCCGCTTGAAATTGATCAGCACTTTATTGCAGCAGTTCTTACAGTGATCGGTTTCTCCATGAATGATACTGTTATTGTATTTGACAGGATCCGTGAATACGCCCGTGACCTGAAAGGTTCTGATAAAACAACGATCATCAACCGTGCGATCAATGATACTTTGAGCCGTACCATAATGACTTCTGTTACTGTATTCCTGGTACTGTTGATATTGTTCATCTTTGGTAGTGAGGTTACACGCGGATTTGCATTTGCTATGTTGATCGGTGTTATAACCGGTACTTACTCATCCATCTTTGTTGGGGTTCCTGTACTGGTTGATTTTGCAAAAGACAAGCCATTGGGTGCTGCAGATACAAAACATACAACAACAGTTACAAAGAGTGGGACAAAAATAATCCACTAATACTTTCTTTAATATTATTCAATTAAAAACCCGTCGGTTACGACGGGTTTTTTTATTGAATATGAGAATCATTTAAAAGTTTAAGGTTTTAAGGTTTTCTAATTCGTACTACAACTGCCCATGTTGCGGCTTGTAATTTTGAAGGCAACCATTAAACCTTTAAACGTTAGACATTTTAGACCGCAAAACTTGTACCGCATCCACAGGTACTGCTTGCATTCGGATTGTTAAAAGTAAAACCCCTGGAATTCAATCCGCCCTGCCAGTCAATCTGCATACCGATCAAATATATGCTGTGAGCTTTATCGATGATAAATGAAATATCATCCAGTTCAAATTCCTGGTCTTTTTCATTCTTTATGTCAAAGTCCAGTATATATGTCATACCGCTGCATCCACCACCCTTTACACCAATGCGCAATTGCTTGCTGGTATCAAAATCCGGCTTTCCCAACAATCTTTTTATTTCATTAACAGCCGAATCTGTAAAGCCAACGGGTGCGTTTATCGTTTTTTCCATATAAATTATTTGTACAAATTTACGATTAAAATAAAAAACATCATTTAAGCTAATTTTCGAAAGCAGGAATTTGTTGAGGCTTCTTGGTTATTTTTGCAGTTAAATAACATTTATGCAATTATTGGTTTGGGAATTTAAGTTCGAATATGTACAGGTAGCTGTGATGCTTGTTTTTTTTGTGGTTATCATGATCCTTTTGATGGAATTCCGCAGTATGCGGGACCTTATAAAAGAAAAGACGGGTGTAAATAACAATGTGTTGAAATTAAAACTGGAAGCGTTGGAAAGGCTGACCGTTTATACTGAAAGAGCGGGGTTAAAAAACCTCATCAGCCGTGTTTCATCTACCGGTTTGTATGCAGCAGGCCTCCATGCAGAAATGATCGACTCTTTGAAATCAGAATACGACTACAATATTAGTCAGCAGATCTATGTAAGTCCAGAAGTATGGAATGCAGTTACACGACTGAAAGACCAGAATATTTATATCATCAATCAACTGGCGGCAACAATATCTCCGGATGCAAATGGCCTTGATCTTAGTAAAAGAATTTTGGAATACAGTATGACCAAAGATGCAGAGCTGAACAGGATCGTACTGGATGCCATACAATTTGAAGCAAAAAAAGTAATGGAGAATTCATAAATGAAAGCACGAATTTGAAACACGGGTTATACATAGAACTGCACTGCAGACTTAAATTTGTATAATTCGTTCCTTGTAATTCTTGTTTTATTAAGAAATAAAAATATGCCAGAAAAAAATAAATGTACAGACTCGGGTATTGAAATAAAAGAAGTTTATACAGCGGCTGATGCAAACATCACCGACAAATCTTTACCAGGTGAATTTCCATTTACCAGGGGTGTACAATCCAGCATGTACCGCGGAAAAATATGGACGATGCGGCAATATGCAGGATTTTCAACTGCAGAAGAAAGCAATAAACGGTATCATTATTTATTGAGTCAGGGTGTGAGTGGCCTGAGTGTGGCTTTTGATTTGCCAACACAGATCGGGTACGACAGTGATCATGAAATGGCAGACGGAGAAGTGGGGAAAGTAGGCGTGGCAATAGACAGCCTGGAGGATATTGAAAAATTATTTGAGGGAATAAAACTCGATTCTGTGTCAACTTCCATGACCATCAATGCAACCGGGTTTATCTTACTGGCTTTTTATGTGGCCCTCGCAAAAAAGCAAGGCGTTGACCTGAAAAATCTAAACGGCACCATTCAAAACGATATTTTAAAAGAATATGCGGCAAGGGGAACTTATATTTATCCTCCCAAATCTTCCATGCGCATCATCACCGATATTTTTGAATGGTGCAGTAAGGAAGTACCCAAGTGGAATACCATTTCCATATCGGGTTATCATATCCGTGAGGCGGGAAGTACCGCTGTTCAGGAAATAGCATTTACGCTCAGTAACGGAAAAGCTTATGTAGAAGCCGCATTAAAAAAAGGGCTTGATATCAATGTTTTCGGTAAACGCCTCTCCTTCTTCTTCAATGCACACAATAATTTATTTGAAGAAGTGGCCAAGTTCAGGGCCGCCAGGAGAATGTGGGCAACCATCATGAAAGGGCTTGGTGCCACGGATGAAAAAGCCATGATACTGAGATTTCATACACAAACAGGCGGAAGTACACTTACTGCACAGCAACCTCAGAATAACATCAGCCGCGTAACCATACAAACACTGGCAGCCGTTTTAGGCGGAACACAATCATTGCATACCAATGGTTTTGATGAGGCGCTTAGCCTGCCAACAGAAGAAGCGGCCAAGATCGCATTGAGAACACAACAGATCGTTGCGTTTGAAAGTGGCATTGCTGATACTGCTGATCCGCTTGCCGGCAGTTATTTTATTGAATCACTAACGGATGCGGTTGAAAAAGAAGCCTGGCTTTTAATTGAAAAAATAGATGCCATGGGTGGCAGTGTATCGGCCATTGAAGAAGGATTCATGCAGGATGAGATAGCCAAAAGCGCTTATCAATACCAGAAAAATATTGAGAACGGGTCAAAAATAATTGTAGGGGTAAATAAATTTGAAACAGAAGGATCTAATGATACTCCCCTTTTAAAAATTGATGGAAGTATTCAACAGATGCAAACTGAAAAACTAAAATCACTTAGAGCAAAAAGGAACAATGCGGTTGTGAAGGTTTGCCTGGAAAAACTCAGCGCTGCCGCAGTTGGCTCTGAAAACCTGATGCCATTTGTATTGAATGCAGTTGAAAATTATTGTACACTGGGTGAGATTTCAGATACTTTGAGAAAGGTTTATGGTGAGTATAAATAATTGCTTAATTATTAGGACAGATTTCCGCCTCTGTGCCTCTGTGCCTCTGGCGCAGGTCTCTGACCTGTGCTTATTCTCTGACCTGTGCTTATCCGTTACTAAATTAAACTGTTCCTATTCATCACCCACTTTCCGCATCTCCGTATGTCTCTCTATCTTTTTTTCCTGCCTCTCTTATCAGGGCAAAACTCCTGGCTTTAATTTGCACATCGCACAACCTTATTGTAAATAAAATTATTCCCACGCTGAAATAAATTCTGTAAAAAAAGATATCATGTCTTGATTCCGCTTGTAATTTTACTCATGAGCAGAAAATATAAATTCAATGATAAAGAAGCTGTTTATTTTGTAACCTCTACTGTTGTTGATTGGATAGATGTCTTTACAAGGAATATTTATCGTGATATCCTTTTAAACAGTTTCAGATTTTGTCAGCCAAACCAAGGCCTACAGGTACATGCCTGGATGCTTATGCCCAATCATTTTCATCTGATCTGTTCATTCATCAATAATAATGATCCCGGGTTGGTAATCAAGAACATTAAAAGTTTTACAGCGATAAAACTGATAGATGCCATTATTAATAATCAACAGGAAAGCCGGAAGCAGTGGATGCTTGACCTATTCGAAAAAAATGGCGAAGCTAAAAAATGTAATCATCGTTTTCAATTCTGGCAACATGAAAACCACCCTGTATTATTAAGCAACAAAAAAATGTTTGATCAGCGGATGAATTATTTACATGAAAATCCAGTTAGAGCTGGTTTTGTAAGAGAGCCCCATGAATGGCTGTATGGAAGTGGAATTGATTATTACACATCTGAGAGAAAGGGATTATTGGATTTGGTTAGGTTGGATTGATGTGTTAATTACTTAAAAACTAGCGCAGGTCTAAAACTAGCGCAGGTCTCTGACCTGTGCTGTTTCGTCACTTCTCACTTCTCCTAAAAAGTCCCCCTAATTCCTGAAGTATATATTTATTGAGGTTAAGTGACGGGTAGGCAACAGGTCGGGAGACCTGCGCCAGAGGAATCTGCAGGAGATGGGCTGCCTCTATGAATATTATCTATTGTTATTTCACCTCCTTTATTGAACTCAACAGTTTTTTCACCTGCGGCAGGTTGTAAATGCGCCGAGCCAACTCTTCCTGGCTCATCGCCTGCATCTTGCACAGACCCTGTTACCATGTTTGCTGATTTAGCAGGATTATTGCCAATCGAAACAACTCCATCATCTCGTCTGGCGCAGGTCTCCCGACCTGTTGCCTACCCGTCACTTAGTCTCAATTAAAAATAAAGTACAATTTTAGGTTAAGTTACGAAACAGCACAGGTC
>JAYSWW010000350.1:0-23188 GCA_043717805.1 Ferruginibacter sp. | reverse complement strand
GTGGCAGTGCAGTAGCCGTGCAGGCTGATATGTGTATGACAAGCCTGGGAAGTGATACGGGTGGGTCTGTAAGGCAACCGGCAGATTTTTGCGGAATTATTGGCCTCAAGCCAGGTTATGGCCGTATCTCACGTTATGGCCTGCTTGCTTATGCTTCTTCTTTCGACCAGATCGGTATATTTGGTAAGAACATTGCTGATATTGCCCTGATGCTTGATGTAATGTGCAAACCCGACAATTATGACAGCACCCTGAATGAAGAATTGCCTTCGGAACCATTTAGCAATTACAATTTACCCGGAAATAAAAAGCTTCGTTTTTGTTTTTTCAAACAAATGATGACGCATCCTTCCCTGGACAAAGAAATTGCCAAAAATATTTTTACAACCATAGAAAAATTAAAAGCTGCAGGACACATTGTTGAAGAAACCGACTTCAACCTCTTAGATTATATTGTTCCGGCTTATTATGTATTAACAACCGCTGAAGCCAGCAGCAACCTTGCAAGATATGACGGAGTCAGGTATGGGCATCGTTCAGATAAACCTGCAGAAGATTTAACATCATTTTATTTACAAAACAGGAGTGAGGGATTTGGAATGGAAGTGAAGAGAAGGATCATGCTGGGAACCTTTGTTTTAAGTACCGGTTATTACGATGCTTATTACAACAAAGCTCAACAGGTAAGGAAAATGTTACTGGACCAGACATTGTTGATTTTCAATAAGTATGATGCTGTTATTTTACCAACCAGCCCAACCACAGCCTATAAAATCGGTGAAAAAGATAAGGACCCCATTGCTGTTTACCTGGCAGATATATTCACAGTTTTTGCAAATTTAACAGGGTTACCAGCCATCTCGGTCCCATTATTCAAACACAGCAATGGCCTTCCATTTGGGTTACAGGTTATGACCAACAAATCAGATGAATTAACTTTGCTGCATATTTCAGATCTGCTGATACAACAAAACTGATCAGCCTTTAAAAATAATGAAACAATTATTTTACATATTTCTTTTTGCCCTTCTTTTGCCCGATGCTGAAGCTGGCATTTTTGTACAAAATATTCCTCATCAGGCCAACGAAGCCCAGGACACTACAAAAGAAAACATTGTTGTTGAAGATTCTTTGATTGAAAACATCATTCAAACAAAAAAAACACCCCCGAAAGAAAAAGTTCAGTACTTAAGCCAGCTTACTAAGTATGGTTTTAAAAACCTGTTTACAGGGCTTTCATACAATTCATCATTGCCTTACTCTTCACAGGTTAATCCTTATGCAGAAAATTATATGCAGGATTACCTGAGAGTTCACAGCAACAGCCTTGTAAAAATGAAAACTTGGGGATTGCCTTATTTTAACCTGATAGATCACATATTTGCACAATATGGATTGCCAAAAGAATTAAAATACCTGGCTGTTATTGAAAGCAATTTAAGTACTGGCGCTACAAGCTGGGTGGGCGCCGGAGGGCCCTGGCAGTTCATGCCTTATACCGCCAGGGATTATGGCCTGCTGGTAAACCGGGATTATGATGAACGCAGGGATTATATTAAAAGTACCCATGCTGCTGCCCGGTATTTGTTGACACTTTACAGGCAAATGCACGACTGGTTACTGGTTATAGCAGCTTACAACGGAGGGCCGGGCAGGGTTTATGATGCAATTAAGAGAAGTGGCAGCAAGGATTTTTGGTCATTGCAATATTTTCTTCCTGAGGAAAGCCGCAATCATGTAAAAAAATTCATTGCAACACATTATATTATGGAAGCTTCAAATGGAACTGTGTTTAATTCAAACAGCAATGGTTTCTTCAGCCCTGTTGGTGACGGAAACCCATACATGCAGAAACCTGCATTGTCATCTGAAGAAACGGAGCAGGCTGAAACCCAAACTATAACAGGTAAGTATAATTCTCTGGTGATTGCAAAGAATATTGGCATTGACATTACACAATTCAACCGATACAATCCCCAGTTTGATAACAAATTATCATCCAACGGCCAATATGACCTCAGGTTACCATCAGATAAAATGCAACTGTTCCTGGCTACAAAATACCAGATACTGAACGAATGTGTTCAGATTTTGCTAAGTGATATTGACATCCCTAATAACAAAACCGTTTACCCCGCAAGTGGATCAAAAACAAAGAAAAAATTTTAAAGATCATTTTTTAAAAGCCTGATTATTGCCTCAGCTTTCAGCATACATTCTTCATATTCCTGTTCTGCAACACTGTTAAAAGTTATCCCTCCACCTGTTTTAAAAGAAATTATTTTTTGGGTTTCATCATACAGCAGGCTCCTGATCACTACATTGAAATCAAAATCTCCAGTTGGATTTATATATCCAATCGATCCTGAAAACAATCCACGGGGTGACTGCTCATATTTCCTGATCAGTTCCATGACTTTAAATTTCGGGGCGCCTGTCATAGACCCCATCGGGAAACAGGCAAGTATCATAGCTGTCCAGGGCAATCCCGGATCAACTTCAGCTTCGATCGTACTGATCATCTGGTGAACCTGCGGAAAACTATAAACTCCAAACAATTCTTTTACGAATACAGACCCTTCCTTACAGATTTTACTCATATCATTTCTAACGAGATCCACTATCATTACATTTTCACTTTTTTCTTTCTCACTGTTGCTGAGGTAGTTTTTATTTTGTTCATCTGCTTCCTGATCATTGAGATTTCTTTTACTGGTACCTTTTATGGGTTGGGAAATGAGTTTTGTTCCGTCTTTTTTTAAAAACCTTTCAGGACTTGCACACAAACAATATTTATCATTTAATTTATAAAATGCACCGAAGGGGTTGGGTGAAATTGTTGAAAGCCAGTGATAAAAATAAAATGGGTCAATAAGAACATTGTGTGCGAAAAAATGCTGGCAAAAATTTATTTCATAACAATCACCACGAAGGATATGTTCTTTCAATGATTTGATAATGGAGGTATAACGATCCTTACTGATACCCTTTTCAAACGCTATGTCTGTTGTTGCAGATTTAGTAAAGAAAGATTCCTGTTCATTGATCTGATCAAATACCGTCTGAGGAAAAGGATGCCCCGATTCAATGATAAGTTCATTGT
This sequence comes from Ferruginibacter sp., assembly GCA_043717805.1. GTDB lineage: Bacteria > Bacteroidota > Bacteroidia > Chitinophagales > Chitinophagaceae > Ferruginibacter. The sequence continues at coordinate 20,085 of JAYSWW010000350.1, read as the reverse complement.
GCTGAAGCCGCAATAATATTTCCGGGATGAAGAAAAATCCATCTCCAAAATCAACTTCATTATCCGTTGAGTGCATTACGGATGATTTTTCACTTAAAATATCATATCCCAAATGACCAAAAAGCCATTCTTTGTTTTCATCATAAAAATCCTGTACTGATTTCAATGCATCGCCTTTTGTAACCGAGACCGATCTTTTACAGCCAGCTGCAAGCAAACATTCAAATGCATTTCCCTCTAAGGCATAATTGCTGTTATCCAGAAAACAAAAAATGTTGAACCGGCGCGACCAGTTCAACATTTTTATTTTAAAAACTTTGCTGTCTTCTATTGCAAAAGTTGAAATATATTTTTTCACTTCATAATTTAAAAATCATCATCGTCATCTCCTTCATCATCCATGTCATTAAAAAGACCAAGTTCTTTAAAATCATCTTCCGGCTTAAAATCATCATCATCTTTGGCCGGTTTTTTTGCACCGGTTTTTTTGGCAGTTGATTTAGGCACATCAAATTCGTCAAAATCAGGATCCCAGTCATCATCTTCTTCGCCTTTTTCCCAATCATCGGCAACTTCTACATCGTCGTCGTCGTCATCGTCGTCAATTTTTTTCTTTGCTCCTTTCTTAGGTTTTGATGCTTTGGGTTCAGTATCTTCAATATCATCCAGATCATCATCGTCATCTTCTTCATCTATCTTTGATTTTCCGGATGATTTTTTAACAGGCACCGCTTTAGATGCTGCAATTTTTTTTGTAACTGTCTTTTTTGAGTTATCAGATTTTAATGTCATACTTAAAAAGGATTAATATTGTAAAATTTCCACGAGTTTTCGAATTAGCCAAATATTTTTCAACTTTTTTTTATTATTTCTTTAAGTAGCTACAATTTGCTCTCTTCCCGGGCCATTACTTATATATTTAACAGGCACTTTTAAAAATTCATTTAAGTAATTTATATAGGTTTTCATTTTCCCCGGTAATGCGTCATAATTGTCAATTTCTGAAACCACTGTTTTCCATCCTTCGAAGCTTTGATAAACAGGTTCAATATTTACACGATTCATTTGAAAAGGGACGTAATTTTTCTCTTCCCCGTTCACATTATAACCCTTGCAAACTTTCAGTTCGTCCAGGCCATCAAGAATGTCAGCTTTTGTCATAACCAATTGTGTTACGCCATTGATCATGCAGGCAAACTGCAGTGCTACCAGGTCAATCCAGCCACAACGCCTTGGCCTGCCGGTAGTACTTCCGAATTCATTTCCGGCGTTGCGTAGAAAATCACCCGTTGCATCTGTAAGTTCAGTTGGAAAAGGGCCGCTGCCGACTCTTGTACAATATGCTTTTGTAATACCAATTACTTCTTTGATCTTTTGGGGTGCAATTCCCAATCCGGAACAGACACCTGCCGATATGGTACTGCTGCTTGTAACAAAAGGAAAAGTTCCAAAATCAACATCCAGCATACTGCCCTGTGCTCCTTCTGCCAACACTTTTTTTCCTGCAGTTATTTTTTCATTGATAAAATATTCGCCATTTACTATTTTAAATTCCTTTAAAAATTCCAGTGCTTCAAAAAACTCCTCTTCCCAATTGGAAATGTCTTCCCCAAAATTAAAATTATCAAGCAAGCGTTGATGCTTCATCCTGAGCTTAATATACTGGGTAGTAAAGTTTTTATCAAGCAGGTCGCCAACCCGCAAACCATTGCGGCCTGTTTTATCCATATATGCCGGGCCGATTCCTTTCAATGTGCTCCCGATCTTATCATGCCCTTTTGATAGTTCACTGGCTTTATCCAATGCACGGTGTGTTGGTAATATCAGGTGTGTCCGCTCACTGATGAACAGATTTTTTTTATAATCAACCCCCATTGCAGCTACATCATTGCATTCTTTTCTCAATGTAATTGGATCCAGCACAACACCATTGCCAATCAGGTTTGTTTTCTCTTCGTGAAAGATACCGCTGGGTATCTGGTGAAGCACAATTTTTTTACCATTTACATACAACGTATGACCTGCATTCGGTCCACCCTGGAACCTTGCAATCACATCATAGTTCTTTGCAAAAAAATCTACGATCTTGCCTTTGCCTTCATCGCCCCATTGCAATCCAAGAATTACGTCAACCATTTTTAATTAATATTTATAACGGGTATTTAATATTTTTAGTACGTTTTAATGCTGTCATCTGCATTTCTCCCATGAGTAACCTTCGCGAAAATAAATTGAAATAATACAACCACCTAAAATGAAGTGAAAGAATTTTAAAATGTATGATGTATGATGTTTGATTTATGATGTGTGATGTATGATGTGTGATTGCCTGATTGGCAATTTCTCCATGATATTGCAGATTTTAAATCATACATCACAAATCATATATCATACGTTGATTAGGCTACCTTAAGCAAGCTGAGTTTGGTGGTATTGAATTTACGTTTGGCATATTCCAGAGTAACATCAAAACTTTTAACTTTTTGAGAAGGCAATTCATACATGGCATCAGTGAGGATCCCTTCACAGATACTGCGTAATCCACGTGCGCCCAGTTTATATTCCAGCGCTTTTTCTACCATAAAATCAAATACTGCCGGTTCAAAAGTTAATTCTATCCCTTCAATTTCGAACAGGCGTGTAAATTGTTTGATCAAAGCATTTTTAGGTTCTGTAAGAATACTGCGCAAGGTTTCTGCATCCAAAGGATTGAGATAAGTTACAACAGGAAGCCGGCCCAATAATTCGGGTATCAATCCAAAATGTTTCAGATCCAAAGAATTTATGAACTGTAATAAATTATTTTGCTGGTATTCCTGTAATTCTTTATTTACATTAAAGCCGATGGAATTTGTATTAACTCGCCTGGCAATGATCTTGTCAATTCCATCAAATGCACCACCGCATATGAACAAAATGTTCTGTGTATTGACTTTTATCAGTTTTTGTTCAGGGTGTTTACGTCCGCCCTGCGGTGGAACCAATACTTCACTTCCCTCCAGTAATTTTAACAATCCCTGTTGAACTCCTTCGCCGCTTACATCCCTGGTTATTGAAGGGTTGTCGCTTTTGCGGGCAATTTTATCTATCTCGTCTATGTAAACTATTCCTCTTTCTGCTGCTGTTACATCATAATTACATGATTGTAACAACCGGGTAAGCATACTCTCCACATCTTCCCCTACATAACCAGCTTCTGTGAATACCGTTGCATCAACAATTGCAAAAGGAACATTCAGCATACGGGCAATGGATTTTGCAAGCAATGTTTTACCGGTTCCGGTTTCACCTACCATTATGATATTGCTTTTTTCAATTTCAACATCATTTTCAATTTTTTGATTCAGCCTTTTATAGTGGTTATAAACAGCAACTGCCAGTATTTTTTTTGCATCATTCTGACCGATCACATATTCATCCAGGAATTTTTTTATTTCAATGGGTTTCTTAACGGTGAGTTTATGTGCAGTTGTTGAAGTGTTCTTTGAATCAACACCATTGGTTAGTTCCTGTGAAATGATATCCTGGGCATGTTCTACACAATTCTCACATATATGGCCATCCTGTCCGGCAATGAGTATTTTAACCTCATCGCGGCTTCTTCCACAAAATGAACAATGTAATATTTGTTGCTTAGCCATTTTATTTTTTTATTAACCGGTGATCGATCAGAGTTCACAACCCGATCTGAGTCCAAAGGTAGTAAACCTTTAGAAATAGTATTGAAATGACAATTTGCAGGTTAAAAAAGTTGCCTTCAGGAACCAATAAATTCTCTGGACTATAACTTCAAAGTCAATGTTTTAGTATAAAAAGGAGGAGGAAATTCTGCTATTTGCAGATTGAAGTAAATTTAAGTGTTTGGGTACTAAAAAAGCAGTTCAAAAAAGTGTGGCCGGAGTTATTTCCGGCCACTGTAATATCATTTAAATTTTATCCATAAGATGGTCAACAATTCCATAAGCAATTGATTCTTTGGCATCCATCCAATAATCCCGGTCAAAATCCTTCATTACTTTTTCATAGGTCTGACCACAGTTTTCAGCCAATATTCTGGCACCCAATTGCTTTGTTTTAAGCATTTGAACTGCCATAATTTCCAGGTCGGCACTGGTGCCACGTCCGCCACCACTTGGCTGGTGGATCATTACTTCACCGTGTGGGAATATAAACCTTCTTCCTTTTTTCCCTCCGCTTAATAAGATGCTTCCCATGCTTGCAGCCATACCCATACAAACTGTACTTACAGGCGAAGATATCATTTGCATAACATCATAAATGACCATTCCACTGGTAACAACACCACCCGGGCTGTTGATATAAAAAGTAATTTCCTTTCCGGGATCAAGGGCTTCGAGATACATCAAACGGTCGGCAATGTCTTTGGCAGTTTTGTCTTCAACAACCCCCCATAAAAACACCTTGCGTTGTTCAATGAATTTTTTATCAAACATCCATCCGCTCATCATTTTTTCCATCGGATTCTCCGGTAATTGAGGAGGTGTATCATCTTCTTCCTGGCGTATATTTTTTAAATAAAGGTTCATATTCATTATCAATTATAAATTATAAATTGGTATTAGTCTTTCTTTGCTTTTTTGGGATTCATCACAAGTACTTCATCTACCAAACCATAAGCTTTTGCTTCTGTTGATGTCATCCAGTAATCCCTGTCGCAGTCAATTGCAACTTTATCTATCGGTTGGTTTGTATGGTGAGCAATGATCTCGTATAATTCATGTTTTACTTTCCGGATCTCGTTTACAGTTATTTCTATATCAGTTGCCTGGCCACCTGCACCAGCGCTTGGCTGATGCATCATGATACGGCTGTGTTTTAAAGCAGTACGTTTACCCTTTGCTCCTGCACACATTAAAACTGCACCCATGCTTGCTGCCATACCGGTACAAATGGTGGCAATGTCGGGTGTAATAAACTGCATCGTGTCATACATACCCAAACCTGCATATACACTGCCGCCCGGGCTGTTGATGTACATCTGAATATCACGGGTACGATCTGTACTTTCTAAAAACAACAATTGAGCAGTAACAATATTTGCTACTTCATCATTGATCGGATATCCTAAAAAAATGATACGATCCATCATCAGGCGGCTGTAAACATCCATCACCGCAACATTCATGGGCCGCTCCTCGATGATATTCGGAGTAAGGTTTGTTACATTGTGGTTTACATATCCATGCAGTGTATTGCTACTGATGCCCTTGTGCTTTACAGCATATTTTTCAAATTCTTTTCCAAAATCCATTTTATAAATATTAGATGATGAGCAAATATAGTTGAGAGTTATGAGTTAGCATTTAAAGGAAGAAAAATTATTCCTTTAAACTTTTTTCTTTCACTTTGTTATTTCAAAAATTATGTCAGTCCCTGCTTCTGCCCTGGTAGATCAACAAGTATTGAACCAGCATTGCAATTGAGGCCAGTGCAGCAACAACATAGGTAAGTGCTGCCCATTTCAACGCATCTTTTGCAAATTCTTTTTCTCCGGCAGAAGTTATATTGGCAGTACCAAGCCAGTTAAGGGCTCTTGCTGAAGCATCAAACTCTACCGGCAGCGTGATGATCGTAAACAAGGTAGTAACTGCAAATAATATGATCCCGATAAACAGGATGGTAGGATTGCCGCCGCCAAACCCCATAAATCCCAAACCGGCAATGATGATCCATTGCGATAGTGTACTGCTTACCTGAACAACCGGTACTATCTTGCTGCGAAGCATCAGCATTGAATAAGCCGTTGCATGTTGCACAGCATGGCCGCATTCATGGGCCGCCACGGCGGCCGCTGATACATTCCTGCCTTCATAAACTTCAGCGCTCAGATTAACTGTTTTATTTGCCGGATTGTAATGATCCGATAAGCTGCCTGGCACAGATATAATTTCCACATCATAGATGCCATTGTCACGAAGCATTTTTTTTGCAATTTCAGCACCACTCAATCCACTGCTGGTTGGTACTTTACTATATTTTTCAAATTTGCTTTTAAGCCTTTGCTGAACGATCATACCAATGATCATAAATATTGCAGATATTGCTATAATACCAATTGTCATTTTTTGTAAATATTTTTTTATGAGTTGCAAAAAGTATTCCCAAGAAAATTACTGACAAAATAGCAAAATCAGTTTTTAAAAGCCGGATTCATATAATGATTCACAATAATTCACTTGCTTTTGAGCCTGAACCTAAATATTTAAACATAAAAAAAGAGCAAACTACTTTGCTCTTTCTTTGAATACCAACCCTGAATTATTTATACTGGGCTATCAATCCATTTGCCAGCTCTGTCATTTTTTTGATGCCTTCCTCAGGCAAATTCCCCTTTTTGAATTCAGCAAGGATCTCAGGATGTTTATTTTCCATTTCAAGCAGGAAATGTTCTTCAAATGCTTTTACATTTTTTACAGCCACGGCCTTTAATAAACCCTGCGTTCCGAGATAGATCATTGCTACCTGTTTTTCTACTGTAAAAGGCGCATATTGTGCCTGTTTAAGGATCTCCACATTTCTTGCACCTTTATCAATTACGTTTTTAGTAGCTGCATCCAGGTCACCTCCGAACTTGGAGAATGCTTCAAGTTCACGATACAATGCCTGGTCAAGTTTCAATGTACCTGCCACTTTTTTCATGGATTTGATCTGTGCATTACCACCCACACGGCTAACCGAAATACCAACGTTGATGGCCGGGCGGATACCAGCGTTGAACAGGTTCCCTTCCAAAAATATCTGTCCGTCGGTTATTGAAATCACATTGGTAGGTATATAAGCAGATACGTCACCAGCCTGTGTTTCAATGATGGGCAACGCAGTCAAAGAACCGCCGCCTTTTACAAGGTGTTTGATCGATTCGGGCAAGTCATTCATCTGTTGTGCAATCTCATCTTTAGAAACAACTTTCGCTGCTCTTTCGAGTAAACGGCTGTGCAGGTAGAAAACGTCGCCCGGGTAAGCTTCACGTCCCGGAGGGCGACGCAACAGCAGGGATACTTCACGATAAGCAACCGCCTGTTTTGAAAGATCATCATAAATGATCAACGCCGGGCGGCCGGTATCCCTGAAAAATTCACCGATCGCAGCTCCGGCAAAAGGAGCATAGAACTGCAATGGGGCAGGATCAGATGCTGATGCGGCAACAATAGTAGTATATGCCATAGCACCATATTCTTCAAGCGTTTTCATAATACCTGCAATGGTAGAAGCTTTCTGCCCGATCGCTACATATATACAATATACAGGTTTACCGGCTGCATAAAATTCCTTCTGATTTATGATTGTATCAACTGCAATAGCCGTTTTACCGGTTTGCCTGTCGCCAATGATCAATTCACGTTGTCCGCGGCCAATGGGAATCATTGCATCAATTGCTTTTATACCAGTCTGCAGTGGTTCTTTTACCGGCTCCCTGAATATTACCCCGGGTGCTTTACGCTCAAGCGGCATTTCATACAATTCACCTTTGATCGGGCCTTTACCATCAATGGGTGTACCCAATGTATTGATTACACGCCCGCTCATACCTTCTCCCACTTTGATGGAAGCGATCTGCCCGGTACGTTTAACTTTATCACCTTCTTTGATTCCGCTGCTGTCACCCATCAAAACTACTCCAACATTGTCTTCTTCCAGGTTCAAGGCGATCGCTTTGATGCTATTGTCAAATTCTACCAGTTCACCCGAGCGAACATTTCTCAAACCATACACACGGGCAATACCATCACCCACCTGTAATACGGTTCCAACTTCTTCCAAACTTGCACCTGCATTAAAATTGCTTAACTGTTGGCGGAGTATCGCCGAAATCTCATCTGGTTTAATTTCTACCATAGTTTATAAATTGAAGATTTGACCGGTTTGAAAAAGAAAAAAGAGTCAGAAAATTTATTTTTTTTAAAACTGTACAGCTTATTGAAACATCCTTTTTCAAATCGGCTGCAAAGGTAGGGGATGACAGCCGGAATGGCAAAAAAAACAGCGATATTTAAAAGAAATATCAATAAATAACTGTTGCACTTAAAAACAACTTTACCTATATTTATGTTCCTCAATTTCAAATATTTTAAACCCTATCTGATGACATATATTAATTATCTGAAAAAAAAATACATTATCATAATTGTGTTATCCTGTATTTGGCAATTTCAGGCAAAAGCACAAAATAATGAAGACCCCGATTTACCCCCTGGTATAAATAATTTAATCTCCAAAGAAGAATATTTATCAAAAAGGGATCAGTATGTCAATGACCTGAGGGGAAACCAGTTTTTGGGACCTCAAACTTACCGGGCAAGAGCCATAGCAATAGAGACGAAAGAAAACCAGGAAAGATTGCAACAATCCAACAATTCCCTGATGATCCTGGTACCAAACTGGACACAACTGGGCCCATCACCAATACCCAACGGTCAAACATCGCCTAGTGTGGCAGTAAGCGGCAGAACTACAGCCATTGCCATTCATCCAACCAATCCAAACCTGGTTTATGTTGGTACGGCTAACGGGGGCGTATACCGTACAACTGACGGAGGAAATACATGGTTACCAATTTTCGATGCTGCACAATCTCTTGCAATCGGTGCTCTTGCCCTGGCGCCTTCCAATCCATCTATTTTATATGTGGGAACCGGCGAGCCAAATCTTTCTGCAGATTCTTATGTGGGTGTGGGATTGTACAGAATTGATAATGCAGATGCATCCCCGGTATTAAACGGCCCTATCAATCCAGCTATATCAGGAACTACCTGTTTTTTTGGCAGATCGATCAGTAAAATACTGGTAGATCCCAACAATGCAGCCATCGTTTATGTTTCAACAGCGACCGGCGTTATAGGAAATCCAAATGGAACCCCTGGCGGAGGTTCAGTTCCTCCTTTGGGCAGAAGAGGTATTTACAGATCCAACAATGCCACGGCAGCAGCAGGTTCTGTAAGTTTTACCAAATTGGATATTACATCCGTTAATGATAATTTCAGCATCATTGATATGGTAATGGAACCGGGAAACAGTGATGTTATCACCTGCTATTTGTATGCAGGCAGCGGCGGAATCTACAGAACTGACAATGCCAGTGCCGCCACACCGGTATTCACTCATCCTTATACAACTGTCAGTGCCGTTAGGGGAGAATTGGCCATTACAAAAGTTGGAGCAGTTGTTACTTTATATTGTGCCAATGGAGAAAACAGTACAGGGAGGATATTAAAATCTGTTGACGGAGGACTTACATGGGCCACCACCACGGGAACGACAGGCTTTTGCAGCACACAGTGCTTTTATGATATTGCCATTGAAGTGGATCCGACTGATGCAAACAAAGTTTACGTTGGTGGGGCATCCGGCACCAATATCTTCAGGCGATCAACAGATGGAATGGCAACAATACCTGTTTCATCCACAACGAACCTTCATGCAGACTGCCATGTAATAAAATGTGCTCCATCTTCACCACTTACCTTATACCTGGGCTGTGATGGGGGTATCTGGAGTTCAACCAATGGTGGTATTAACTGGACAACAAAAAATACCGTTGGATATCATGCTACTCAATTTCAGAGCATTGCACTTCATCCTGTTGACCCTAATTTTACGATTGGTGGAACCCAGGATAATGGCACCAATAAAATAAATCCCGATGGAACTCATACCAGGATTGACGGAGGAGATGGAGGGTATGTTTTAATTGATCAAAATGCTACCGATGTTACGAATGTAACCATGTATCATACTTATTATAATTCATCGGGTAGCCAGATCGGGTTTGCCCGGCAAACAATTCTTGGAGGTGCCTGGACCTTTTATGGATGCGGAGGAACAGCAAACGGAATTGCATGTACCGATGCCACACAGTTTTATGCACCAATGGCACTTGGCCCGGGTTCGCCCAATACTGTTTATTTTGGATCAGACAGGTTGTATCGTTCGGTAAACCAGGGTACCACAATGACATTGGTTAGCCAGGGGCCTATTTTATCCGGAGCAACTCTTTCCAGTATTTCTATAGCCAGAACGGATGATAATGTGAGGCTGGTTGGCTTAAACAACGGTAAGGTATATAGTACATCAACAGGTTCTTCCACACTTACTGATGTAACACCGGTAGGTGCAAGTGCAGTTCCAGTTGGAAGAGTTATGATTGATCCCGTTGATAAAAAAACAGCATTTATATGTTATGGCGGATATGGCCTGGCTGCCAGCAGACATGTCTGGAAAACTTCAAATCTTGATGCTGTAACACCAACCTGGGTTGCATCCGGTTCAGGTATCCCTGATATCCCGGTAAATTCCTTTGCCATTGATCCCGGAAATCCAAACATTTGTTTTGCAGGAACGGATATCGGTGTTTATGTTTCTATTGATGCAGGTACCACCTGGAATAGTTATAGTACCGGTTTACCTGTTGTTCCTGTTTTTGATATGGCTGTACACCCGGTTACAAAAGCATTGAGGATCGCTACCCATGGGCGTGGATTCTGGCAAACTACCAATGCAGTTATTCCGGTTACCTATACTGGTTTTTATGCCACTGCAAAAAACAATGCAAAAGTATTGCTGGAATGGTTAACAGCAACCGAATCGAATAATAAGGGATTCTATATTGAAAGGGCTCTTTATTCTTCTGATAACAACCAGCTTAAGTTTGAGCAGATTGGCTTCGTTACAGGCAATGGTACCACTTCAACACCTAAAAGGTATTCATACGATGATGCACCGGCTGGCGGCAAAAAATTTGTTTACCGCCTGAAACAGGTAAATTTTGATGGCGTATTCAAATATTCAGAATCAAGAATAATATCCCTTACAGGCTTTGATTATGGACTATATGATATGCAACCAAACCCCGTTTCTTCCATTGCAATCATCAGGTACCAGGTACCTGCTGATGAAATGGTTGACATTAGCATTTACAATATGGATGGGAAATTGGTAAAAGTGATTTTGAGAAAAAATATACCAGCCGGCATATACCAGGAGACTTTAAATACCAAAGCTTTTCCAGCAGGCAATTATATTTTGAAAATGATCAGCGGCAATTTTTATAATTCTAAAAAAATTGTTGTTATTCATTAGAAATTATTCGTGTAAATCTTTTTGTTTATTATAAAAGTGATATCGCAATCCTGTAGATATCACTTTTTTTTACATTTATTGCTTAATAATTGCACACACTCTTATTAATTTGAAAAAATGCTGTAATTTCCGCTTTCAATTTTATGTTTTTAATTTACCAAAATAACGGGTTTTTCAAAAAACAAGAAAGTTGTTAACCCCATCCGGCAATTTTATATATATAATATCTAATAATATTAAAATATCTAATAACATTAATGCGCTTATTTTTCACCCGGATATATTTAAAAAATCTTTTTCAATCGGCAATAATATATTCTCTTTACAAATAACTATTGCTATAAATTTTAACCATTTAATGAGGACATTATGAAAAAAATTTTCCTTTTTGTTACTTTTCTATGTTGTTTAGTTTTTACGAATGCCCAGGATGCCAATACCAGGCTGGCGCTGCAACTTGTGAATAAGAACAGTGAATCGATCGGTTTATCTAAGGACCAGTTGAATAATATCAAAGTCAGCAGTTCTTATTACAATGAAGTTGCCGGTACACAAATGGTATATTTACTGCAGACCTATAAAAGTCTGCCCGTATATAACCAGATGTTGGTTTTAGCTTTTAAAAATGAGAAAGTCGTTTCCAATGCGGGAATACTTATATCTGAAATAGAAAAAGTTACCAATTACCAGCCTTCAACTCCTTCACTTGCTGCTACCGAAGCGGTGAAAGCTGCATTCGCAGAAGCGGGGATTGCAAGGCCAACTTCTCTATCAATTGTCAACTATTCAGAGAATGGCCTTATACTGGATTTTGGAAAAACCTTTGCGGTTTCCGAAAACATAACTGCTGAACTGATGTGGGTTCCAATAGAAAACAGCAATCAAAAAATGGTAAAACTTGCCTGGCAGGTACAGGTAGTGCCGGTTGGTTTGTCTGATTGGTGGAACATACAAATAGATGCTGCAACAGGCAAGGTTATTAATAAATTTAACCAGACTGTTTATGAAGGCAAGAATCAAAAAGCAGATAATTTTTTAACATATCCATTTACAAATGAGGCTAATTCATTTGTAACAGGAAGTAGAGGATCTTCAGAATTAAATCTATTTACCCCTCCTCCCCCAACTGTAACTAGTGCAGATTACAAAGTAATTCCATATCCGCTTGAAAGTCCAAATTACGGGCCAGCAGCCATTGTTAGCAATCCGTGGAATTTGTCGGGTGCAGGAAACAATGCAGTTACAAATGGATGGCATTTTGACGGAACAACCAATTATAATATTACCAGGGGTAACAATGTTTTTGCCTATTTGGATGTATCAAATACAAATACTCCAGGTGCAGCTACAAACTGGCCAGATACTTCCACTACTGCCATCCCTGCATTAACTTTTACACAAAGCCCTGTTCCAACAGAACAGCCATCCTCTACTGACAATAAAAAGTTTGCATTAAACAACCTTTTTTATTGGAACAATTTAGTACACGATGTTTTTTATCAATATGGTTTTAATGAAGTGGCTGGAAATTACCAGACAGATAACCTTGGCAGAGGTGGAAATGGCAATGATTATGTTCAGGCAGAAGCACAAGATGGTGGGGGTACAAACAATGCAAATTTCAATGCCGGTGGTGCTGATGGCGGAAGGAGCAGAATGCAGATGTATTTATGGAGCCCGGCTCCTAGTACCACAGTTTGTCATGTAAATGCTCCTCCTGTTATTGTAGGAAATTATACTGCAGTAGAAAGTGGTTTTAGTACAAATAACAAACTTAGTGCCCTGGGCCCGATTACCGGAGACGTTGTTTATTTTAACGATGCAGCCGGTACTCACGAAGCTTGTACGGGTGCTCCAACCAACAGTTTAACTGGCAAAATAGCCCTGATAAACAGAGGCAATTGTACTTTTGTTATTAAGGCATTGGCTGCTCAGGCAGCGGGAGCCAAAGCCATTATTATGGTAAACAATGTTGCCGGTGCCCCTATTATTATGGGTGGTACAGATAATACCATCGTCATTCCTGCTATTATGATATCAGATGTTGACGGTGCAACTTTTGCTGCACAATTGGGTGCAGGCTTAAATGTAACACTGAGTGGAACATTTTCACCTAACATCGATGGTGATATTGATAACGGAATAGTAGTGCACGAGTATGGCCACGGAATATCCAACCGTTTAACAGGTGGACCTGCAACAACAAGTTGCCTTGGAAATGCAGAAGAGGGTGGAGAAGGATGGAGTGATTATATGGGGCTGATGATGACAACCAACTGGGCGACAGCTCAAATTACGGATGGTGCCCTGGCACGCCCGATCGGAACTTATGCTTTCGGCCAACCGGCAACTGCATTGGGTATACGCAACTATCCTTATTCGACCAATATGACCATCAACCCTTTAACTTATGCAAACCTGGGTGTTGCGCCAATTGGTACTGAAGTTCATAATATTGGAGAAGTTTGGTGTATGGCGATCTGGGAAATGACATGGGGTTTAATTCAGCAGCATGGTATCAGTCCTAACTTATTCAATGCTACTGGCACTCAGGGAAATATTGTTGCATTGAAATTGGTTGTAGAAGGAATGAAATTACAACCTTGCAGCCCTGGTTTTATCGATGCAAGAAATGCCATATTAACTGCTGATCAGAATTTATATGGTGGGGCGCACTTATGCACCATTTGGGCAGCATTTGCAAAAAGAGGAATGGGATACAGTGCTTTACAAGGGAGTTCATTCAGTGCTTCAGATCAGACCGCTGCTACCAATCTGCCTCCAGCACCAGCATTTACTGCTCAACCTCAGAATGTAACAGTTTGCGCCGGCAGCAATACCAGTTTCAGTACAACAGCAACCGGTTACAATCTTACCTATAACTGGCAGGTAAGTACCGATGGCGGTGCTACCTGGAACAATGTAAGCCCTGCAGTTACTACTGCAACACTTACACTGACGGCTGTTTCGGGAACAATGAATAACAATCAATACCATTGTGTAGTTTCAGGAGGCTGCCCGAATACGGCTGTAAATACAACGGTAGCTATTCTGACAGTAAATACTACAGCGCCAACAATCACTTCTCAACCGGCCAATACTTCAACCTGTGTTGGAACCAATGCAACCTTCAATATTACCGTTTTGGGAACAAATACTTACAACTGGCAGGTGAGTACAGATGGCGGTGCTACCTGGAACAATGTAAGCCCTGCAGTTACAACTACTACGCTTACACTAAATGCGGTAACTCTGGCAATGAACAACAATCAATACCGTTGTGTTGTTACCGGAGGTTGCCCTGTTTCAAATACCAATTCAACTCCGGCTACATTAACTGTAACAACCGGTGCTATAGCCATTACCAATCAGCCTGCAAATACAACTGTTTGTGCCGGAGAGAATGCAACTTTTAGTACGACAGCAACCGGGGCCAGCCTGACATATAACTGGCAGGTAAGTACCGACGGAGGAGTTACCTGGAACAATGTAAGCCCGGTGGTTACAACGGCCACGCTTACACTAACAACCGTAACAGCTGGTATGAATAATAACCAATACCGTTGTACGGTGAACGGGCCGGGTGCCTGTACATCTGCCGGAATAAATTCCAATGCTGCAACACTTACAATCAATGCTGCAGTGGCAGTTACCACCCAACCGGTAAATGCATCTGTTTGCACCGGCAATGATGCAACCTTCAGCATAACTGCTTCCGGCACCAGCCCAACCTATAACTGGCAGGTAAGCACCGATGGTGGTGCCACTTGGAACAATGTAAGTCCTGCAGTAACTACTGCAACACTTACAATAACTGCTGTTACAGCGGGTATGAACAACTATCAATACCGTTGTGTAATAGCAGGAACCTGTACTGCAGTTGGTATCAATTCAAATGCTGCAACTTTAACTATTAATACACCGGCTTCGGTTACTTCTCAACCCGCAAATACAGCAGCATGTGCAGGCAGCAATGCTAATTTCACGGTTACCGCAAGCGGTTCAGGGCTTTCCTACAATTGGCAGGTAAGTACCGATGGAGGCGTTACCTGGAATAATGTAAGCCCCGCAATAACAACAGCTTCACTAACGCTTACGGGCGTAACAGCCGGAATGAATAATAACCGGTATCGCTGCGTTGTCAGCATATCATGTAACCCGGTTGGTGTAAATTCCAATCCGGCTACTTTAACAGTAAACAATGCTCCCGCAGTTACAACCCAACCAGCCAACACAGCTGTTTGTGCTGGTTCAAATGCACAATTTTGTGTAACGGCTACAGGAACTGCAGTTACCTACCAGTGGCAGGTAAGCACCAGCGGTTGCTCCGGTCCTTGGAGCAATGTTACAGGCGCAACAGCAGCATGTCTTGACCTGCCTTCAGTTACTGCCGGTATGAACAATAACAGTTATCAATGCATTGTATCAGGCACTTGTACTCCTTCAGTTACTTCAAGCTGTGGTACACTTACTGTAAATACAGCAGCAGCCATAACAACACAACCAGTCAGTACTTCAGGTTGTACCGGTGGAAATGCGACATTCAGTGTTACAGCTTCCGGAACAAATCCAACTTATAACTGGCAGGTTAGTACAGATGGCGGTACTACCTGGAATAGTCTAAGCCCTGCTGTTACTACTGCAACGCTTACTTTAACGGGGGTAACAGCCGGTATGAATAACAATCAGTATCGTTGTGTTGTTGGCGGTACATGTTCTGCAGTTGGAATAAATTCCAATGCTGCAACTTTGACCCTAAGCAATACGGTATCTTTTACAGCACAACCAACCAGTGCAGGTGTTTGTGCAGGTACTGATGTAACATTTACAGTGGCTGCAACCGGTACAGGATTGGCTTATAACTGGCAGGTAAGCACCAATGGCGGAACATCCTGGTCAAATGTAAGCCCGGTAAATACTACCAATACGATCACAATAGTTGCACCAACGGTTTCTATGTCGGGTTACCAATACCGTTGTGTTGCATCCGGTGCATGTAACCCATCGGGTGTAAATTCAAACACAGCAACATTAACAGTTAATACATCTGTAACACTTACTTCTCAACCTGCAGATATCATCGGTTGTACCGGATCTGCTGCAGTATTCAGTGTGACCGCTACCGGTAGTTCTATCTCTTATCAATGGCAGGTAAGTGTTGGCGGATCTCCTTTTGTGAACCTTACCAACACAACTCCTTACTCCGGTGTTAATACAAATACTTTAACCATCAATCCTGCTACCGGGCTAAATGGAAACAGGTACCGACTGAATGCTTCAGGAGCACCATGTGGAGGTATCATCAGTTCTAACAGTGCATTGCTTGATGTAAAACCATTGCCTGTAGTAGTATTAACAGCTGCTTCTTACTCGAATATCACTCCTTATATCAGAACTACCTTATTCACAACCGTTAGTCCTCCGGGTAATTACACTTACCAATGGATAAGAGATGGCGTTGTAGTACCTGCACTTACAGCTGACAGGTTTGCAGTAACGGTGGATGATTTCGGAGTGTACGAAGTGATCGTTACAGATATAAATACCGGATGTAACAGCAAAAAATCAAATACTGCAAAGATCGATTTTGCAGCTTCGGGTGAGTTGTTCATTTATCCAAATCCAAGTTCAGGACAGTTCCAGGTGAGGTACTTAAGTTATACAAACAATGTAGGACGCACCTTAAATATCTATGACAGCAAGGGCGCAAGGGTTTATACAAAAGCATATACCACAGCAGGAGCTTATACCAAAATGGATGTGAATTTGAACAATGCAGCATCCGGCGTATATCTTGTTGAACTAAAAGATAATAAAGGAAAGCGTTTGGCTACCGGTAAAATAGCCATTAAGTAATAATTGATTTTGAATAATTAAAAAGAGGCTGTCTCAAAAAAGAGGCAGCCTCTTTTTAATTGTTTCATTCGATTCATTTTTTTGTATGATTTCATTTGATCAAAATCTGAATATTTGTGATCACAACTTCAATCCGATAACTTAGTTTCTAATTTTACAATTTTTAGTATTGATAAAATTAATTCAGACGAAAAATAAAGCTTTGATAACCAGAGCTTGCAACTGAATTGGCCTGGAATTAGCTAAAATCCATACATTGACCGAAGGCGCCTTGTATTGGTTGCAAGAAACAAATTGAAACTGGACTAATTGAAACAGAATTAGAAAATTTATTTAAAATCAATGTATACACTATTGGAAAATGCCTCACTGCCCTGATGCTGCAAAGAAAAAAAGTAATTTAGTAAAATGGAAAAAACTTCCGATGAAGTTTCCAAATACCGATGTACATAGATGTACGAAAGGAAAAATTTTTTCAAAACCAGGTACATTGAGCTATATAATTCAAATGATATTCGTTTTACACCAACGTCACTTATAGTAAAACTGACCAGAAAAATTCAGGACGGGAAAATGAATTAAATAAAAAAGACTTCACAATTTCGTAAAGTCTTTTTTATTTTTTATGAAATTTTTATCTCAACTGCTGTATATACTCATTGTTTTTAAACTGTTTTTTTACATCATTGAGGTCTCTTAATACAGTTGCATCAACCAGTGTTCCGCCCACTTCCATTTTAAAACCGCCAATAAGCTCCTCTTCTACAATGGTTTCAAGTTCTATGTTTTGAATATGTGTGTTGCTTCTAACTTTACTCAAAATAGCCTGTTCAGCTTCTGCACTCAATGGCAATGCGGTTGTGATCTTTACGTGATGAATATCTTTCAGTTTATTGTATTGCTCCACAAAAGCATGTACAATTTCGGGTAAGTTGCTTTCTCTTGTTTTACGAATAAGCAATTGAATGAAAAGTGAGGTAAGGGCGCTTACCCTGCCATTTGTAATGGATTCAATGATCTTCTCCTTTTTGTCGACATTGATCACAGGGCTTTTAAGCACCTCTACAAAATCAGGATTGCTTTTGCAGATGTTTCTCAGAAACTTTATGTCGGCATATACTGCATTAAGGTTATTTTGCTCAATTCCCAGGTCAAGCAAACTCTTTGCATATCTACCTGCTAATCTTGGATTGTTCATTGTAATAGCTATTAGCCGTAAGCTTTTAGCTTTTAGCTGCCACTTTACAAATGGATAACAACTAAATGCTAACAGCTAACAGCTTGGTTTAGTTTAATTTAATCTCTTCGGCCAACTGCTTGATATAATTTTCCTGTTCCGCTTTGCCTGACAGTTCCTTTCTCAATATTTTTTCACTTATGTTGATAACCATTTTACCCACTTCATTTTTAATATCAGTCAGCGCTGCCATTTTTTGGTTTTGAATGGAATCCTGTGCATCTGTAATGATCTTTTTAGCATGTACCTTTGCTTCATCCTTTGCGTCATTGATCATTTTATCTTTAATTTCCTTTGCTTCTTTTAACATAATAGCCCGTTCTTCCCTTGCAGCTACCAGCAATGCCTCGTTCTCACTTTTTAATTGAGACATTTCCATTCTTACTTTATCGGCAGTTGCAATCGAATTGGCAATATTTGCTTCCCGGTCATTCAATCCTTTTAAAATAGCGCCCCACGCGTATTTCTTTAAAATAAATAAAACAACTAAAAAGGCAAGGATCGTCCAGACGATCAATCCTAAATGTGGTAATAAAAGATCCATAACAATTATGATTTATGATATATAATGTATGATTTTACTCATGCAGAAATTTGAAAAGTATTACTGCATCCTCCGCCCTGTGCATCAGATGCAGTAATGATTTTGTGCAATCAGGCTTTCAAAACAGCCAATAAACCTGCGATAACTGCGAAAAGGGCAACACCCTCAACGAATGCAGCAGTCAGGATCATATTTGCACGAATGTCATTGGAAGCTTCCGGTTGACGGGCAATAGCTTCAACAGCTCCTTTACCAATTTGTCCGATACCAATACCGGCACCAATTGCTGCAAGGCCTGCACCTATTGCTCCACCCATGTGGGAAAAACCAACTTCTGTTAACAAAGTCATCAAAGTCATGATACTTGTGTTTTATAGTGAATAAAAAAATACTAGATTGTTGAAATTACTTCATGCGTATGCCCGTCAACATCGTCATGCCCACCTTCAAAAGACTGGCCGATAAATACCGCAGTTAAATTGGTAAATATGAAGGCCTGTATAAACGCTACCAGTATCTCAATGAAATAAATAAATACAGTAAATAAAACAGATACTGGTGAAAATCCCCACCCTGCTCCTTTGTTCATTGCACCAAAAATAAAGATCAGTGAAATGAAACTTAATATGATAATATGCCCTGCCACCATGTTTGCAAAAAGACGTATGATAAGTGCTGCAGGTTTTATGATAAGTACTCCCGCAACTTCCACCGGTATCAAAATAACTTTTACAAGGAAAGGAACACCGGGAGGCCAGAAAATATGTGCCCAGAAATGTGAATTTGTACTAAACAAGATCACCACCAGTGAAATAATACCCAATACGGCTGTAAAAGCTGTATTACCGGTAACATTGGCCGATCCCGGTATCAATCCAAAAAGGTTATTGATCAGTATGAAAAAGAAAACGGTTAAAAGGTAGGGAAGGTATTTTTGCCATTTTTTTCCCAGGTTGGGTTTGGCCACATCATCTCTTACAAATGTAATTACAGGCTCAATGGCATTTTGCCATCCCTTTGGGGCAGAGGTAACCCCAAGACCACTTTTATACTTTTTTGCAATACCCGTCATCAGCAATACCAATAGTGTAAGTGCCAGTATCATCTGAACAACATTCCTTGTAAGTGAAAAATCATACACAGTTGATCCGTCTGTTGCTGAAATCTCTCCTTCATGTATCTTATAACCATTGTATTCTTCCTCACCCTCATGCCCGAAACGGCTGGATGAAAAAACAGACAATCCTTTGTTTGGGGAATATAAGATAACCGGCAGCGGAATAATTGCATGGAAATTACCAATTGAAAAAAAATGGAATTCATGGGCATCCTTGATATGATCCATAATGAT